>CAZUPX010000237.1:0-10065 GCA_964622155.1 uncultured Planctomycetaceae bacterium
AGCTACACCCGCGCCGGGGTCTTTTGGGGGCTTCCGGGGTCTTTCAGCTGAGAGACGTTTTTAACGGAAGTCGCTTAAATATCCGGGTTTATGGCTGGAAACCGCAAGTTCCGCTCAGCGGCTCGTTTCCATTAGAAGTCCGCTGCTCTATCCAATTGAGCTACGGGCGCGTGGTGGATTTGCCTAGTTTAACTGACTTCTGGGTGAGTCGGAATCGCGATTGGCCGTTCCCTCATTGTCACTCAATAATCGTTTTTCCGGGGACGGCCTCATAGGCGTCGGCATGCGCGACAGTCCCTCCACGGGCCTTCGTCCCGGGCAGGATCTCGAACGTCGGGTCGAAATCGACCATCGTCTTCGCTAGCTTCGCGAGGATCGTGACGTCACCGTCGACCTTCGCCGTGCCGTCCTTGATCTGGGCCTCAAGAGTTTTGGCGCCCATCATCGTCTGCTCAAGATCCGCGCGGTTGATCGTCAGCGTCAGGTCGGCCTTCTCCGACAGGAACCCGGGCAGGTTGCTAAGCGTTGCGTTCTCAAGCTCGATAACGAATTTCTCACCATTGTCCGGTGTGATCAAGTTGATGGTGAACCGCAGCCCTTCGGCCTTGCGGCTGTCCATGCGAATACCTAAGAAGTTGAGAAACAATTCGGTCGACATGGCCCGGATCACGTCGGGGCCACTCGACTTGGGCGATGAACCCTGCGGGATACCCGATCGGAGTTCGTACGCTCCGGCGAGGAAGCTATTGCGCAAGCCGGGATTTTCCTGCTGGTAGCCAATCTGCTCGAAGACGTCGGCCAGTAAGTCCTTCGCTTCTTGGTTGGTAGGCTCGGCATGCACGAGCTTGTTCAAGATTTCCTGGGCAAGCAGGTACTTGCCTTCACCATAGAGCTGTCGGCCGCGGGAAAGAATCTTCGTTGCGCCTCCCATCATCTCGACGTACAGCGGGGCCGACTCGCCGGGCGAGAGCGGTATGAGCGTAGCCGGGTTGCAGTCCCAGAACCCAAGATAGCGCTGGACCACGCCCCGCGCGTTGTGCTGCACTGAACCGTGGTAGCCTCGGCATTCCCACTTCTGCTGAAGGCTCTTTGGCAACTCGTAGACGTTATGGATTTGGTTGATCGTCACGCCCTGATTGGCCAGGTGGAGGATCTGGTTGTTGAAGTGGGCGTACAGGTCGCGCTGAGCGCGGAGGATATCCTGCACGCGTTCGTTGCCCCAGCGGGGCCAGTGGTGGGCCGTGAACATCACCTCTGCCTCGCGGCCGAACAGGTAGAGCGCCTGGTTGATGTACTTCGACCAATTCAAAGCATCGCGGATGAGGGTCCCTCGCAGCGTGTAGATATTGTGCAGCGTGGCGTTGATATTCTCCGCCATCCAGAGGGCCTTCATTTCGGGGATGTACGTGTTCATCTCCGAAGGGGCCTCGGTGTTCGGCGTGTTCTGGAAGATCAACCGGACACCGTCAACCTCGATCTCCTCGATGTCCTTCTTGACGACCCGAGTCGGAGCGATCAGTCCCGAGGTCCCGCGCGAGATGCCCTGGCCGAGCCCCTGGCTAACGAAGCCGTAAGGGTTGACCGGCAGCAGCACTCCGTACTGGTAGAACAGCCGCCGATTCATCGCGTTGCCCGCGAAGACGTTCTCCGAAATCGTGTGCACCATGAAGTCGCGCGGCGCCAGGATCTGAACCTTGCCGGCGTGCACGTCGGCCTCGTCCACGACCCCGCGCACGCCGCCCCAGTGGTCGCCGTGGGAGTGCGAGTAGATGACCGCAGTAATGGGCAGGCCTTTTCCGACGTGCTCCTGGAACAACTTCCACGCCGCTCGCATCACCTCAGTGGTGACGAGGCAGTCGAAGACGATCCAGCCGGCCTTGCCCCGCACGAAGGTCGTCTGCGCCAGATCGAATCCGCGCACCTGGTAGATGCCCGGGATCACCTCGTAGAGTCCGTAGTTGTTGTTCAATTGTCCGATTCGTTGCAGCGAGGGATGGATGCTTTCGAACTCTTGCTGCCGATCGAGGAACTGGAATTGCTTCATGTCCCAAGCAACGTTGCCCGCGTCATTCTTGATCTGCAGCTCTGTCATGGGAGCGATCAGCCCCTTCTTCTGCTCCTCGAAATCCCGCTTGTCGCCGAATGGCAACGAAGCTTTCGCCTTGCGGAGCACCTCCTTCGTGAACTTCGATGGAGCCTTACCCTTTGGGTGGAAATGGCCCTCAGCAGGGAACGGTGGCTGTGCTTCGGCCGGAGTCCCGTCCAGCAACATGTGGCTGGCTACGGCAAAGGCTGGGAGCGACTGTACGAACTCGCGGCGCGTTGACATAGTGATCCCCGATTGCGATTCAGTTGTGCAGCTCGGTTGCAAAGCCAATATAGATGATAGTCAAACAACGCGCCGCGATGGACTAAAGAACCATCACGATGCCAACAGGAGATCGCCGCCGCCAACCAGGTGTAGCTACACCCGCGCCGGGGTCTTTCCGGGGCTTACGGGGTCTTCCGGCCGAGAGACAGTTTTGACGGAAGTCGCTGAAATATGCGGGTTTACGGCCGAAAACCGCAAACCTCCCTCAGTGGCCCGTTTCCATTAGAAGTCCGCTGCTCTATCCAGTTGAGCTACGGGCGCGTGGGTGTTGTCTAGTTTAGCCGATTGGCACCTCAGCCGGAATCGCGGGGCTTTCGCTGTCGGTGCTTTCGCTTGTCCTTCTCTTCGCCGTCTCGATGGCGATCTATTTTGAAATTCGTTTGGAGAAGATGCGATCGTGCAGCCTGAAGCCGGCCGATGCGAAAAAACGGTCGTTTCTGGCTTGTCTGACGCTTTAACGAGTTGACGAGCCCGAACCGAGTCGCGACTGAACGAAGTTCGCGGAATCCAATCGCGCAGCTAGCGGGCGAATTCGAGCGTGGGATTGTTTGGAAAGAACATCCGGGGCGACTGGACGCCTATTGAACTTTTTTTTGGCCGACCTAAAACACTGGCCGAAGGCTTTAGTCTCGGAAGCTGCTCCACTAATGGACGGTCCTGCGTGCTGACGACCGTGGACTTTCCAGGATCTGTTCACTCACTTCGGCAGTTCGCCTCGGACGCGGCGGAGGCTCTCCTGCCGCGCGGGTGCGACCAGGGGGGGCAACCTTGATCGGTGGATTGTGAGGGCAATTCACAAGTCATGGGTGAATCGCTCCCTGTTCTAAGGTTTTTCGCCGTTCGCGGCGGTCCTCCGGTCCGTCGCACCAATGCCGATTGGCTCCGCCCTAAAAACAACGATTTAGACGATAGAAATAACAATAAACAACTAGTTGTCGCATTCGCAAGCTGATTAGGATGCGGAAAAAGGCAGCGCTTCGTCATCGTCCTGGCTCCATTGCAGAAGACGGCCGATACACCCTCAGATCCCGTTCAGACAAGGGAGATGCGCGCCATGAGCGTTCGCGGAATGCGTTTTGCTCAGTGTTTCTTGTTGTTGTCAGCCGTTGCGGACGTGACGCCCGTTTGGGCGCATCCCGGCTCTGGAATTGTCGTGGACGAGCGGGGGCAGGTGTTCTTCATGGACACCGGGCACGGCATGTGGAAGATCGATCGAGACGGCACAATGACGTCGCGGGAAGGGCCCGCCTATCACTTCTTGGCAATCGATAGACAAGGACGATTCGTCCAGAAGCACTTCTCTCATTTGCCCAAGGGCGATGTTTTTGTAGCCGGAACGAATCCCACCCTGGTGTTGGGAAGCAGCTACCCGATTGCGATTGGGTCGGATGGGGCGTTCTACTATCCGGAGGTCATGAGCAAGGGCCGCGTGCGAATCATGCGCATGGCGGCTTCCGAGCGGGCGAAACCATTCGCGGTTCTACCTGTCATGAAAGAAATCGGCCCTGACGGGAAAGAAATCGAGGCGGAATGGATTAGGGGGCTGGCGGCGGGCCCCAACGGCTCGCTCTATTACACCGAGAAAAAGGCTGTGCGGAGAATCGCGCCGGATAGCACGGTATCGCTGGTTGCCGGCAATCTCAGTGTCACGGACTGCGAGCGTCCGCCGGCCGCACAGGAGGATCGCCTGGGCCCCGCGCTGTACGGTCTCGACGTCGCGCCCGATGGAACGATCTACGTCGCGGCTGCCGCGTGCAGCGCCGTGTTGAAGATTACGCCGGAAGGGACCGTTTCAGTCGCATTGCGTTCGACGGACCGATGGTCTCCGCAGGGCGTCGCGGTCGCCGGCGATACTCTCTACGTGTTGGAGTACGATTACAAAAAGGCCACGCGCCGTGAAGATTGGCTTCCGCGCGTTCGCAGGCTCGCGCCGGAAGGGACCGTCACCGTGATCGCGGAGGTCAAGTCGCGTCCGGAAACGGCACGAAGCCATAGCTCGACGACGGAGATCCCCAGCGGGATGCTGGACAAATTGCTGCCACCACCCAAGATGCACTCCGCGGTCGTGCATTTTCCGATCGTGCTCTCTTTCGTGTGCGTCGCGTCCGCCGTGCTGGCTCTGGTCTTTTGGCGTCGCTACGAATGGCGAATCCAGTCGCTGGCGTTGTTCCTTGCATTTGCGGGCGCTTGCATTCTGGGTGAAAAGACCGGTAACCGCGCCGAGGTGGACATTCCCTACGGAAACAACGGCGTCGCGCCTATTGTCTGGGAACACATGAGACACCACACCCGCAATGCCGGGAACCTCAAGACCATCGCCTTCGGCGGAGCGCTGTTGTCAATCGTTGCGCTGGTCCCGCGAAAGAATGCGTTCCTGGCTTGGTCGCAACTCGTTGCAAGCGGGCTTGTCCTTTGTGTCGCGATCGGAGGATCCGTCGTCGCTGTCCAAACCGCGCATTGGGGCGGCGACCTCGTCTATGCACAGGGCGTCGGAACCGAGCCGCTATACACGTCGCTGATAGAGAAATCGGCAACCAACGGTCAGTCGTCGACAGAGACGGCTAACTCGCAGCACAGTGCGAACTGAATGGATCAACCGTCAGCATATAGGGGGGACGCATGCTTCAACGTGATTCCATCTCTCGTCGAGTCCGCTCGCGTTCTCGTCGAGCGCACTTTTATGTGCTCGCGTTGCTCATGTCCGGGGGAGGCGTGCTTACAACGAGCGACTTGCGCGCGGACGAAGCTCCGCGGTCTTTCGCCGGAGCCACAGCCGGCGACGAGCGAGAGGTAGCCGGTGTCAAACTCTGCTGGTGTCCTCCGGGGACATTCACCATGGGAAGCCCGAGGAGCGAACCCGAGCGGCGCCCCTTCGAGCGTCAGGTCTCTGTCACGCTCACCAGCGGATTTTGGATGGGCAAGTTTGAAGTAACGCAGGGGGACTGGAAACGCATCGTCGGAAAGCTGCCTGGCGAGTTCACCGCTGAGTTGGCCGAAGGGGACGATCTGCCGGTCGGCAACGTGAGTTTCGCCGAAGCCGAAAGCTTCTGTGCCAAGACGACGGAGCTGGCCCGCGCCTCGGGCGAATTGCCCGCTGGCTGGGAATTCCGCCTGCCGACCGAGGCCCAATGGGAATACGCCTGTCGTGCGGGCACGACCGCGGCCACGTCGTTCGGCAATTCCATCAGCAGCAAGCAGGCAAACATCAAAGGCGACAAACCCTACAACGGCGGCGAGGCCGGACCGACACTGGGCCGCGGCACCAAGGTCGGAAGCTACCCGGCCAATCCCTGGGGGCTTCACGACCTGCACGGCAACACATGCGAATGGTGCCGTGACTGGTTTCACTGGAACTATCCCGGCGGCGTCGATCCGGATTTGCACGACGCCCAGGCCACGGCCACCAGAAACGACACCGGCGAATATTCCCGCTCGCGCCGCGGCAGTTGCTGGGCCGATGCCGGCTGGCCCAGTCGCTCCGCCTTTCGCCAGCGCTTCGAACCCCACCGCCGCTACGACCACATCGGCTTCCGCGTCGTAGTCGTCAGGCCGTGATCGGCGAGAACGTGATTCGCTGAATACGACTAACTGGCCGCAATACCGACTGGGGCAGGCAACCTGCAGTGCGCCCGACGAGCGAGCGATGGCGTCTGACCTGCTGTTAACGAATAGTCGGGGCGACAGGATTTGAACCTGCATTTAGCAATCGAGCACGGGCCAGGGAGTGGCTCGAGCGGAGGGCGGTAGGTGACTACTCAATGCAAGAATCTGGGGGCGAATGGGGCGCAGTTCGAACCTCTTGTCGACGCCCTAAACCAATGGCCAATGCCGTTAGCCGCGGTGCGTGAACCGCTTATGGCGAGTCTCGCATCGTTCGAGGCACGATGAATCGTGATACCCGGTAAAGGCCGTAAAGGCCGTACGATCCTCACAGTCCACCGAGACGGCATTTCCTGCGGCAGCTTGAGCCATTGGGTGTCGCCGGCAGGCCCGGCTAATCGGCACAGACGGTATTTCCGATTCTATCGGACCGGGGCCGGTTTATTTCAGTTGGACCAATTGAACCTGGCTCAACGCCTGTGACGATTCGTCCGAATTTCTGAATTAGCCGGGAGCTGCCAATTACGCGGCTGCTCCCGAATCGTTCGCCGATTGAACGGGTTAGTCGGTCTGTCACCCGCAGCCCCCTTGCCAGAGGATTCCGACATGCGATCGAGAATGATCAGAGTCTTTCGCGGTTTGGTTTTCGGATTGTCCTGTTGGCTGTGCTCGACAGCGCATGTCGAGGCGGCATTGCCGTCGTACCTGGCGGCGGCCGAGGCCAATCCTTCCGCGGCGACGACAGGCATCTTTGACGACGCTGCCAGCGACAGAGCCTGGCTTGATCAGGGGTCAAGCAGTGGTAACACGTCGCACGGCGACCGCGCCACACCGGCGAATGAGAAATCAAGCAACACCTTGCTGGAGGGTTGCGACGAAAACATCTGCTGCTCGCTCCCGACCTGCACGATGTGCCCGTGCACGTATGGCTGGGTCGAAGGGTTGATTTTGCGTCGTAACAATCAGTCGTTCAACCAGCCCCTCGTCCTGAACCTCAACACCGGGGAGCCATTGCTCTCGACTGGCGATCTTGGTTTCAAGACCGCCGCGGGCATGCGGGCCGGTTTCGGCTATCGCACGTGCGCCGGACGTGCTTGGGAGTTCAATTATTTGGGCCTCTTCCACCAGTCCGCTTCGGCCTTTGTCGCGCTCCACGATGAATTGGCGTTGCCGGGCGATCTGGGGCTGGCGGTCAATAACTTCTTCTTCGCTGACACGGTCTCGGTCGGGTACACGTCGCGGTTGAACAGTGCGGAGATCAACCGAGTTTGCTGTCGCTGCTCATGCGCCGATCCCGCCTGTTGTCGTTCGCTGGAGTGGCTGTACGGATTCCGGTACCTCAACTTGAACGAGTCCCTCAGCATCGTGTCAACAGACTTCGAAGAGAGCTCCACCACCTATCGCGTCCGCGCCAACAACAACCTGTTCGGCGCGCAAGTGGGAAGCCGCTTTCGTCGCTGTTTCGGGCAATGGAGCTGGGAGGGGACGGTCAAGGCGGGCATTTTCGGAAATGCAGCCGAACAAATCGGAGATCCCATCGTCGACTTCCCGGACTTCCTGATTCGTCCAAGGCTCTCGACGAGCGCTGTAAATGTCGCGTTCGTAGGCGATCTCAATTTCTCGGGCGTTTATCAACTCAGTAACGTGTGGGGCATTCGCGCAGGCTACAACTTGATGTGGATCGAGGGTGTGGCGCTGGCCCCGAACCAACTCGACTTTACGAACACACCCACCAGTGGTACTCAACTGTCGACCAACGGCGGTGTGTTTCTGCACGGCGTAAACATCGGCCTCGAAGCACGTTGGTAGGACGGATGAGTTTAATCGCTTATCGGCCAATTCGGCCTCGTGCGGCCGGACGGATCCCCCTCACGAACCTCTTACGCTCGGACGAACCTACTTAGACCGCCGGAGCGGACTCCTGTGCCCGCTAGCGAGCTCCCGAGTTGCGAGAATACTGTATCGGCCGCCGCCGCAATCGTCGGCCGACGCAAGCGGGTGATATGCCACGAACCCTTGAAACCATTCAGCTTGGACTGAAGTGTCCCGTCGAGGTTGTAGCTGCGAACCTGGCCGCCTGTTCCGTCAGTCCCTTGTACGACCACGATGGTGTCGGCGAAGCCGTCACCATTCTTATCCAGGGCCGCGGCGTGCACCGGTGCATTGGGCGTCGAGGTGTCGGTAAAGGTGGTGAATGCCCACAGGCGGATGTCGGTGGCGTCGTTCGTCAGGCCGCTCCAGATTTCCACGGCCGATTTGCCGCCGTTGCCCGCCGATACGGTGAAGTCTGGAATTGCGTCGGAGTTGATGCGGGCCGCGTCGAGCGTGATCCCGCCCCGGAAGGTGTCGCTGAACGGCAAGATCGTGTCGACGATCTTGGGGGTTCCCGTCACGTCGTAAACGTAGATCGTTGACCGCATGCCAGGACCATTTCCCACGATGATTTCAGCTTTGCGATCCGGGGTGGTGGCGTTGATCGTAGCTCCGTTGGAGAAGCGCCCCACGTCGGCCAGGATCACGTCGGCACCACCCAAGAACGAGCTGGAAAAGACGGAGAACTGCTTGTTGGGCGTGTTGGGAATCGGATCGGCCGACGGATTCGCCGCGCTGTAGTTGTTATAGAACACGCGCACTTGAGTTGGGCCATACGTTGGCGCGGTGACAATGTCGTTCTTGCCATCTCCGTTGACGTCGCCCACCGCGACTTTCACTCCACCGGCGAACGTCGTTGCGTAGGCCATCGTTCGGAACTGCGTCAGTTCGGTGCCGGCTTGGGTGAAGACCCGCACTTCCGGTGCTCTCCCGCGGCCAGGCGCCGTGATGATCTCGTCGATGCCGTCGCCATTCATGTCGGCGGTAGCCAGGCGCACGCCGCCCATAAAGTTGGTCTCATAGGCATAAAACTGCGCCAGGATTTGGCCCGTGTTCAAGTCAACGATTTTGACCAGCGAGTTGCTTGTGTTTTGCTTGTCTGGAGCAATGGCGATGGTCTCATATCCGCCATGGTAGGAACTAGCATCGCTGGCAGTCGCGATGCGCGCGTGGCCGGACGAGTCGGTGAAGCTGCCACTGGCGGCTCCGATGTTGCTGTAGCTGCCGACCACGGCCGTGCCGCTGGCGGTGTAAATCCAGGTCTCGTTTACTTCCAGGCGACCGTTCAAGTTCGCGTCGCCGCTCTGGTAGACCGGCGTGACGCCCGGTTGATTGTCGCTGACCGTCACGTTCGCCAGCGCCACGTTACCCGTGTTGGTGACCGTGTACAGCCAACCCATCGACCTGCCGGGCAGGATCGACAGGCCGTCCCCGGTGGTCGCGCCGTTGACCGTCACCTTGTCGATGGTGATCTGCGGGTCGGCCCCAAAGTAGGAGCTTTGGTCGCCCCCGAAGTAGGAGCTTTGGTCGCCGGCCCTAGCGGTAGCAATTTGACCGGCCGAATCGGTGAAGCTGCCACTTGCGGCTCCGATGTTGCTGTAGCTGCCCGCCACCGCGGTGCCGCTGGCGGTGTAAATCCACGTCTCGCCCGCTTCCAGGCGACCGTTCGAGTTCGCGTCGCCGCTCTGGTAGACCGGCGTGACGCCCGGTTGATTGTCGCTGACCGTCACGTTCGATAGCGCCACGTTCCCCGTGTTGGTGACCGTATACCGCCAGGCAATAGCCTCTCCGGCCAGAATGGTCAGCCCATCGCCTGAGACGGCGGCATCCAGCGTCACCTTGTCGATGGCGATTTGTGGGGCGGCCCCGAAGTACGAGCTTTGGTCGCTGGCCGTGGCGGTGCTGGTAGCACCGGCCGAATCGGTGAAGCTGCAGGTGGCGGTTCCCGTATTGCTGTAGTTGCCCGAGACCGCTGTGCCGCTGGCCGTGTAAATCCACGCCTCGCTCACATCCAGGCGACCGTTCGAGTTCGCGTCGCCGCTCTGGTAGACCGGCGCGACACCCGGTTGATTGTCGCTGACCGTCACGTTGGACAGCGCGGCATTGGCGGTATTCGTGATCGTGTACCGCCAACTGATGGCGTCCCCGGCATGGACCGTGATGCCATCCCCGGCGGTCGCGCCGTCGACCGTCACCTTGTCGATTGCGATCTTTGGAGCGGC
>CAZUPX010000238.1:0-4204 GCA_964622155.1 uncultured Planctomycetaceae bacterium
TCGGATCGAAAGTCTTCCGCGTTGCCGCTTCAGGTTGACTGCGTGCTGCCGCAATGCCGCGGAGCATGCCGGCGAAAACGACTTGATGCAAAGGGTACACCAGGGACCAGCAGGCCCGGCCAAGGACGCCTCGTGCGTCGAACGTGGCCGTCTGGCGCAGTTGGCTGGACGGACCGTTGCCCGTCACCTCGAAGTCGAGCCAGGCTCTGCCCGGCAACTTCATTTCCGCGGCCAGCCGCAAGCGGCGCCCCGGTTCCACGGCTTCGACGCGCCAACAATCGAGAGTATCGCCAACTCGCAAGCGCTCGGGATGTGGCCGCCCGCGACGCATCCCGATGCCGCCAATTGCCAGATCCATCACTCCCCGCAGGCCCCAGAGCCAATTGGTAAAGTACCAGCCCGTCTGTCCACCGATCCGTTCCACCGCAGCAAACATTTGTGCCGGTGCACAGGGAACCTCGACGGTGCGCGAATCGACGAACCGCGACCCAAAAGCGCCTCCAGCCGAACCAGACTCCGCTCCGCTCGAAGACACCGCGTCGGACCATCGTAATTCGGCGCATTCGCGGTCCTCGTTGCGCAAAGCGGCGCGAATTGCCTCGCGATAGCCGAGCGGAGCAATCGGGAATACCTCGGAGGCCGAGTGGTCTCGTACGACGGTGGGGTAACAAATGCTATCGATCAGCTTTCGCCCTACTCGTGCATACAGCGGTGTTACGAGTCCCAGCCACAAGCTCGAAAGCCGTGGGGTCAACACGGGTACGGGGATGATCAGGCGCCGTAGACCGCGCTGCCGAGCATACTCGCGCATCAAGTCGCCGTATGAGACTTGATCGGCCCCGCCGATCTCGAAGACGCGACTTTCGGAGACTTCGAGATCGATCGCCGCGACCAGGTATGACAGTAAGTCGGAGACAGCGATTGGCTGCGAGAGCACGGATACCCAGCGCGGCGCGATCATGACCGGCAGTCGTTCCACGAGTGCCCGAACCATTTCAAACGAGAGGCTGCCGGAGCCGATCACAATCGAGGCACGAAACTCGATGACTTGTACACCCGTTGATCGCAATATCTCGCCTACCTCATGGCGGCTCCTGAGATGAGCCGAGAGAGGTTGTTGGCTATCTCCCAGACCGCCTAGATAAACAATGCGGCGGATGCCCGCCTTGGCCGCGGCCCACGCGAAATTCTGCGCCGCTTGTCGGTCCGACTCCTCGAACGAACCCGGCGAGCCCATCGAATGCACGAGGTAGAAGGCCGTGTCCACATTCTGCAAAGCTCGGTCGAGCGAGTCCGGGTCAAGCACGTCGCCGGCCACAATCTCTGTTCTGGCCCCGGTGCGACCAGTCAACATTTCCGGTCGACGTGCAAGACACCGAACTTGGAGCGCCTGCTGTTCCAGCGCACGCAACAGCCGAGCCCCGACATAACCGGTGGCGCCGGTCAGCAAGATCAAGCGATTGGCATTCTGCAAATGTTGTTCGTTGTTCATCGTGGCATTCGTTCGTTATTGTCCCGACACCTGCGGCAGCACGCCTTCAAGCGGAGGCGGACAGGCTTGCAGTTCTCCTCGCAGCACTCGAATCGACTTTGGGGCTTCAATGGCGATCTTGATTCGGTCGCCTTGGATCGCTGTAACGACGACTACGATGTCTCCGGCAATCCTAATTTGTTCTCCGACCTTTCGGGAAAGAATCAGCATCAGTCCATCCTCCTGGGCCGTACGCCCGGCACGCTGGAATCTCGTCCAAATACCCTTGTGTTCTCAAAAGGCATTTGTAGGTCAATCTTTGACATCAGTTTCAATCGCATAGAGCAGAATCGCGGTGGCGACCACGCACAACAGGGTCGCAAAGCAGCCCACAAGGAAAATACCCCAGTCATTCATGACGGCGTCCTCCACCGTTGGTTACCAAGGCGCCGAATGACAGAATGGACGGAACCCACAGTCCCACGAAAACTCCTTGCTCCTTATCCACGAGAAACCACAGGTAGACCGAGAACAAAAAGGACAGGCCGGCGGCGGCCAGAATCAATAGCTTCGCAGTCTTCACGCTGTTCATGTTTCATTGTCCTTCTTGAGCTTCGGCACCCAGTTTCCTACCGTCGATATCAAACCGAATCCAACCAGTCAGACTCAGACTCTGCCCTCAACGTCGACCGGAGCCAGGCAGTGGTCCGCCTGTCAGTTAACGCCAGGCACTTCGATGTTGTCTTCTTCCGCAGCGATCCGTAGCTTGTTCATGGCCCGGGCTTGAATCTGACGGATTCGCTCCTTGCTGACGCCCAGCTTGGCCCCGATCTCCTCTAAGGTTCGCGGTTCATGGTCGTGCTCCAGGCCGAAACGACTAACGACGATCTGCTGTTCGCGCTCGTCGAGCCGCTCTAAAATCTTGCGGACCTGAGCTTCACGTTGCCATTGAGCGCTTTCCTGCTTTTGCTGGTCCGAGCGATGCGCTTCCGACGTGTTGAACATCTCCTCTTGGCTCGTGCGAAAGCGATCTCGATGCCGCTGCTCGTTGGGGATCGTGCGGGCAAAGTTCCTCATGATTGCCCAGCTTGCATAAGTGCTGATCTTATTACCGCGAGCGAAGTCGAACTTTTCGACGGCCCGAATCAGGGACATATTTCCCTCGCTGACCAGCTCCCAGAGATCGCCGTTCGGCCCGACATAACGCTTGGCGATGGAAACGACCAGCCGCAAGTTGGCCTGCACGATCTGATTCTTAACGGCCACGGCCGCCTCGTAGAACCGTTCGATCTGGTCCATCACGCTTTGTTTTGCATGGGCCGGATTGAGCTGGCTGCGCAGCGTTGAGGCCTTGTACTTCAAGTAATTGAATTTGCGGAACAAATGGCCCTCTTGCTCTCGCGTCAAAAGCGAAGCCTCGTAGAGGCTCGCCAGGTACGGTGGCAGACCCGAGGGAAGCCGCGTTTTCTTAGCTTGCACATCGCTGGTTGGCATTTCGGTCAAGATGGTATTGTCTGCGTCGGCACGGCTGAACTGCGGGTTGGGGATGAAGTCCAGCGGCAGCTCCGCGATCCGCCGAACTCGCATCTCGTCGATGACCCGATGAATGCTAGTCTTCGTGCGGCGATGGCGCTGTGCCAGCGTTTCGACGGGCACTCCACGGCTATACTGTTGATAGATCGCGCTTGTGTCTTCCTCGTTAAGCTTCCCGTTGGTCTGGCGATGGATGTCTAGGTCAAGGCGTTTCTGCTCGAATTGCTTGGACGCGTGGCGGTTCGTTTCGACGCTGCCGATGCTGGGTTTTGCCAAGCGTATGCTGATATCCGAAATGCTTTCATGCGTGACCTGAAATTCTCCGCCCAACGCCTTACGCCGCTTTTTGGATTCAATGACGTAAGGTCGCGGCCGTCGTTTACCCGGCGATTCACAAATCATCGAGGTGCCCTCGGATATCGGTTGTAACAAATCAATTAGCTGGAGGAAAAAGGTCATGGCCGGCGGCAGTTCGCCGGCCATGACCACGGCCACACGATCTATTCCTTGGGCAACAACACGGTGTCGATCACGTGGATCACGCCGTTCGAGGTTTCGATGTCCGCTTTGACAACCTTGGCGTTGTTGATCTTCACGCCATCCGCAGCATCGATCGCCACGTTTTGACCCTGCACGGTCTTGGCCGATGTCAGCTTCACGACGTCGGCGGCCTTCACGTTGCCGGAGACAACGTGGTAGGTGAGAATACCCGCCAGCTTTGCCTTGTTCTCAGGCTTGAGCAGCGTCTCGACGGTACCAGCAGGCAGCTTCGCGAAGGCTTCATCCGTGGGAGCGAAGACGGTGAAAGGACCCTTGCCCTTCAATGTGTCCACAAGCCCGGCCGCTTTCAGCGCGGCGGCGAGCGTCTTGAAAGAGCCCGCATTCACAGCGGTGTCGACGATATCCATTTTTGCTTCTTTCTTTAGGGCGACTGTGGTGACCGAGGTACCAGCACATTTCTTGCCTGCCTCGGCAACCGACGATGAGGCCAACAGCACGACAGCGACGCTGAAGGCAACGGAACATTTCAAAGCACACGACATAACACGCTCCTTTTTCAACATGAGAGACTGGGACCGAATGAGCTTGGTAAATGAAGCGATTTGCTGAGCCTGGTTCTCACTGGGACCGCCACCCGGGTTGGCTTTGGGGAGTCTCGAAGGTGTAGAAATCCGATTCATCCCTCGATCTCCGCAGTTT
>CAZUPX010000239.1:0-2462 GCA_964622155.1 uncultured Planctomycetaceae bacterium
AAACGCCGGAATCCACTCGCGCACCCAGCTCACATTGGCTCCAATGGTCGGTGCCGCACTTGGATTGAAAGTGAGGCTGCGGCGCCACCGTCGTCGCGCCTGCTTGAGATGCGGTGTGACCGCCAACTCGAATATCTTTACCTGTCATTCCTAATCCACCACACTTTTCAGATCTCTAGATATGCACTCGGATCGATGCACCACTATTTCATAATAGACAAACTGCGTTATTTAGTAAATGATACTTACCGCAGTCAATTCTTGACGCACAGAGAGAAACGCTATAATGCTCGCCGACCTGTTAGTTAACATAGTTTGGATAACTTATGAGATGCAGTGAATGAACGAGCGCCACGGTAACTTTAACTCGACCTCGTGAGTTTAGGTCGCGCGCTGCGGATCTGGGTGGTAAACGAGACAACGAAGGAGAGCCATCGATGAGAAACTTTCGACAGGTTTGTGTTGCGATAGTCGCCGTCACGTTAGTGGCCGGCTCGGTTCTGGCCGGCGACCGCGCGGTCGCGGTACCGTCTGCAACATTGAACCACATGGGATTCGGCTCGGCGCGGGTGATGTCCGACACCGAAGGGGCCGCGGTTCGCGGCCGCGGTTACTTTGCCTTTGCAAAGTCCGTGGTCAAAATCAACTCCCAGACCAAGGTGCGCGTGGATTTCGCCCCGCCGGGCCACGCGGCCTACACGCACGCCGCGCTAACCAACGGCACGCTGTTCGCCGGGGGCAGCTCGTTCGCTTACGCAAAGTAAGACACGGTCCTGCACCGCGCCGGCGCCAGCGGCTCGATCGATTCATGCGGCCTTGCTTCCGGATCGACACGGGAGCAGGGTCGCTGTGTTTTCAAGTCTCGATGGGACGTAGTCAGGGCTACGGAAGCTCGCGAATGCGAACCTGCCGGAATTCGACCGGCGCGCCCTCCGACTCGAGACAAAGATAGCCGCTGCGGGGATTGCAGTCGCGGCCGCCGGAAACTTCCTGGCCGTTGACCCACAGGCGGACTTCGCCGTTGATCGCCCGCACGTAATAGTGGTTCCACTGGCCGACGCCTTTGCTCAGATGCCTGGTTGGAAAGCTGCGCTTGCCGTCGGGTGCCACCGGCGGAAAGGGCTTCATCGTCGAGCTTCCCACCGGAAAGACGTCGCCATGCGTGGTGAACCAGTCAGCTTTCTTGCCGGTTCGTTTTTCGAATTGCTCGGCATATCCAAGATCGAGCACTTGCACCTCGATACCCTCGGGCAACCGGCCAGGCGCCAGGTCTTTGAGCGATCGCTCGGGCGTCCAAACGAAGATGCCCGAGTTCCCACCCGAGCTGAGGTGCTGCCACTCGGCGACCAGCTCGAAATTCGTATACGTTTTTTGCGAGCGGACGACGCCGACCGGCTTGCCGGTGCAATGGACACGGCCATCCTTCCAGCTCCAGGTATCCGGTGCGCAGTTGACGTTGACGAAGTCGGCTTCGCCCAGTGGCATCCAACCGGGTTCGGTTCCGTCGATCGAGGCCTTGGGCCGCGGCACCGCGGCGTCATCGGCATTGGCGACGTGACCAATCGAGGCCAGCCCGAGAACAAGAGCCGCCAGCATGGTCGCAATCTTCATGGAGGTCTGCCTTTCGAGATTCGTGATTACGACCCAGTCGTCTTTCGTCCACAACCCCACACCGTTCGACCGGGCTTGGCGCCGGTGTGCTCGCCATCGGCCAGCACCTGTGTACCGTTGACAAACACGTGGACCACGCCGGTCGAATACTGATGCGGCTGGGCGAACGTGGCATGGTCTTGGATCTTCGCCGGATCAAAGACGACCACGTCGGCAAAGTATCCGTCTTTCAGCATCCCGCGATCGCGAAGACCCAGGTTTTGAGCCGGCAATCCACTGAGCTTGCGAATAGCCTCTTCGAGCGGAATGATCTTCTCATCGCGCACGTATTTGCCCAACAGCCGGGCGACGTTGCCGTAAGTGCGCGGATGAGGCTGCGCCAACAGAAACGCCCCTTCCGGCGCTTCGGAGGGGCCATCGGAACCGAAGCTAAGCCAGGGCAGGGCGATGTTCTTTTTCACATCAGCTTCGTCCATCACAAAGTAAACGGTGTCGACGCGACTGTTGTCTTCGATCACCAGATCCATGGCGGTTTCCTCGGGCGAGGTTCCGCGGCGGCTGGCGACTTCGGCCAGTGTCTTGCCCGTCAGGTGTTTTAGCTCGCGGTTCTTGAAGCCCGAGAGCAGCACGCGTTCGGGCGTGCCGGCGGCAAGCATCAGATTTTCCCACTTGTCGGTGGGGGTGCGCATCTCGACGGCCACGCGCTTGCGAGTTTCCGGGTCACGCAGCCGCTCGATCCAGCGGGCCAGTCCGCCTTCCTGCACCCAGGGGGGCATTGCCGCGTCGAGACCCGTGGCGCCGGCCGTGTACAGGTACATGTCAGCGGTGATTCGCTGCCCGCCGGCGCGGGC
>CAZUPX010000240.1:0-1677 GCA_964622155.1 uncultured Planctomycetaceae bacterium
CCTCGCCGCCAAGCGGTATAAACGGGTAGAGTCCGCCAACGCGTTGATCTGGAAACTGCTCCAGGTCGCGGAGCAGACCTTTAGGCGGCTCAATGCACCGGATGTGCTGCCGGTCGTCTACGCCGGTGGGCAGTATGTGGATAGAGTTCAGAACCATCGCGCCGCCCGGCAGGATGTCGCCGCCTGATTCCATTTACACACCTATTGACAAGAACTCCCCGGCACCCAGCCTTCTTACCGCCACTATTATACTTAATGTGCTTGGTGAGGGTTCAGGATATCGTGAGAGGTCCAAATCTTAGAGGCTTTACAAATAGTTAGGTGTGCAATCATCGACGAGGCTTGCAAATAATGGGCGAGAAACCTCTACATGGCTTAGAGCACGAAATGGGTCGCGACCTCCCGCCGTTCGGCGGGCCGTAGACTTTTTTCCGACGACATCCTTCAGGGCCGCATTCTCCAGCGACAGTTCGGCATACATTCGCTTCAGGCGGCTATTCTCGTGCTCCAGTTCCTTGAGGCAATTGATGTCGGACGCGTCCAAGCGCCCGTCCTTGGGTTTCCACTTGTAAGAGGTGGGGGAACTGATCTCGTAGTTCCGCCAGATCTCGTTGACGGGGTGCCCGGCATCCGCCTCCTTCAGAATCGACACAATCTGGGTCTCGGTGAACTTCGATTGGCGCAGGGAAACCTCCTGGCTTGAGTGGCTATTGGCGCAAGGCGCGCGCTCATGACGGCGAGGGCCCCGTCGTCGTGTGGCACAGGGAACGCCCTCGCCGCAGCGGATCGTGGGATCGACAGGCTGGTGACCACACGATCGGGAAGGCGAAATTGTACGAAATAGTACGTTGAAAATCGGTATTTTTGGATTGTTGCGCCGGAGTATGTGTTGACAGTTCGTGTGGCACTTCGCTAAAGTCATAGCCCCCTCCGGCCGGGGACGGATTAGAGGTGGCGCATGCGCAACTTCTTGCGAGCGAGTCCACGCATCGTAATGCGTGAAATGACCGTCCGCTTCCCGCTGAGCCGTTCCCTCGGCCTACCTCTCGACGACATCCAGCGACCCACTCACCGCGCCGGCACCGTGATGACTTCCAGGCCCAGTCTCACTTCTCTCGTCCCCACCGCACGGTCCGGCAGGAGCGAGATCCATGCAATTCCACGTCGGCTGGTGATGCTCATCGGCGGTATCCGCGCGTGCCTCCCGTCACTGCGCCTCCGGCTGGGGGCTGGAGCAGACCACACAAGGAGCCTAGGATGACGACACAGACAACCATCCCTTCGACCATGTCCGCCCACAGCCGACTGGGTGGACGGACGTGCCAGATCCTCTCGCTCGCCGCCAGCCTGATCAGCCTCCTGGCTGCAGGCTGCGCCTCCTCGCCGGACGTTGCCAATTTTAAGGAAGGCGTCGCGTTGGCCCAAAAAGGGCAGACGAACGAAGCGGCGAAGGCCTATCTCGCCGCCCTCGACGCCAATCCCGGTCTGATCGAGGCCCGGCTGAATCTTGGCGTACTGCTCTACAAGCAAGGGCAGTATACCCAAGCGGAGCGGGAGTTTCGTCTCGTGCTCAGCCAGGATCCTGAAAACGTGTCGGCCCGGGAGAATCTCGCCACCACACTCGAAACCCGAGGCGGCTACGACGAAGACGCCTATCAGCAATGGCGGTTGGCGCTG
>CAZUPX010000241.1:0-1699 GCA_964622155.1 uncultured Planctomycetaceae bacterium
GATCCATCGCCATTGGGGTCGACGCCGAGTCCGAAGCTGGGATTGCAGGTCTGGGAGCGTCCATTGTCTTCGCACCGCTGCCATCGAGTTTGAAGTCTTGTGGGACAAGCTTTGATTTTACATGGACAACGACGTGCCCTGCAATCGCCCCTTTCCAAGCGCGCGCAATCGTGTTAGCGTACCTTGCGGATAGTTAGTTGTCTCTTGATGCGTTGTGTAACGGGGGTTGTCGACGGTGACGAGCGAGCAGTTGGATCCGGCCGTCGCGCAGTTGCTCGTGGGCTACCCGATCGTGGTCAACACGCTGGTGGCCTGGGGTGACATGGACGCCAATCGGCACGTCAACAACGCCGTGTACTTCCGCTACATGGAGCATGCCCGTCTGAAGTATTTCGGCGAGATGGGCTTTTCGAAAGTCCAGCAGGAGACGGGCATTGGTCCGATCTTGGCCTGGACCGACTGTCGCTTTCGCCGCCCGCTGGCCTATCCCGATGACGTCTCGATTTGTACACGAATCAGTGACATCGAGGCGGATCGGTTTTTGATGCACACCATTATCGTCAGCCATGCACTCAAAGAGATTGCGGCGCAGGGTCAACAGCGACTCGTGATCTACGACTATCGCAAGAATCAGAAAGCCGCGCTGCCTGAAGTGATTCGCCAGCGGATCGCCGAGATCGAGGCGCAGGCGGGCGGCCCGAAACCGTAATCAAGTTACCATCGTCCTTCCTCAGCACAGCGGAAAACCATCATGAGCGCAGCGATTAGTTTGAAAGGCAAAACCGCCCTGGTGACCGGCGGCGGCCGCGGCATCGGCAAGGCGATCACCAAGAAATTCGTCGAAGCAGGGGCCAACGTCGCCATCGCCAGCCGCAAAATGGACAACCTCAAGGCTACGGCCGACGAGTTCAAGGGCCTGGGCGGCAAGATCCTGCCGGTCGAATGCCATGTCGGCCGCGCCGATCAGCTCGAGGGACTCGTGAAGACGGTCGAGAAGGACCTCGGACCCGTTGACATCCTGGTCAACAACAGCGCCACCAACATCGGGCAAGGCCCGGCGTTGGACGTGACCGACGAGATGGTTGCCAAGATGGTGGAGGTCAACATTCTGGCCGCGTTGCGGCTGATTCGCTTGACCGTGCCCAAAATGATGGAGCGCAATGGCGGTTCGGTCATCAACATCGCCTCGATCGCGGGCCTGCGGCCGCAAGCTGGCGGACTGCTGTACAGCTTCACGAAGGCTGGGCTGATCATGATGACGCGCAACTGGGCCATCGAGTTCGGCCAAAAGGGTGTTCGGGTCAACGCCATTGCACCCGGGCTGATTCAGACCGACTTCAGTGAATTCTTCTGGAAGAACGAGCAGTATCGCGCGAAACTGGAAAAAACCCAGCCGATCAATCACCTGGGCCAGCCCGACGAAATCGGGTTTGCGGCGTTGTATCTGGCCTCGGACGAAGCGTCGTACGTGACTGGGCAGGTGATTGTGATCGACGGCGGCGCCACGGCGGCCTGACGGTGGACACCGTTTTCATTTCAATCTAGCGCTCGAAGCAACAAAAAGCTCGGGCACGCGAAGGTAGGAATTCCCGCGTGCCCGAGCGGAACATAACCGGCGGGATGCCGGCACGACAACCATGGAGGCTGCCGTGGGGGGCTGCACTCGATCAACTGTGCGCTTGGGTGCAGCAGTCGAGAA
>CAZUPX010000242.1:0-4483 GCA_964622155.1 uncultured Planctomycetaceae bacterium
GAAGTGGAGCCGTCGGTCCAAATCGGAAGCATGTTGGCAAACGCGGTCTGCGTGCCGGCCGCCTTGATGCCGACGCTGGCACTCGCGGTGGCCAACTCGCGGACCACAACCCGACTGCCACCTTGACCCAGGTCGAGCCAGCCGACCAGGAACTCGCCGCTTTCGCCCGCGGCGACCGTGCCGTTGCGCTGCGTCCCCGCCTGGAAGGTGTTGACGGTGATAACGTCCCCTAGCTTTTGGAAATTCGACGTGAATCGCTGCGCGAATATGTTCCGGCCATCACCTCCCGCGCCTCCCGGTGAAACGTCCCAGACGACGACCGCGCGACCATCGGACGACGCCGAAACGCGCACAACCGTATCGGGAAAAAAGACTGGAGCTTGACCATTGGCGTGTAACGACACGTCGCCCGAAAGTGCCTGGCCGTTGGCATCAAACCGGCGCGCGAAGGTCTGGATCGCAGCGCCGTTTTGGTCGCGCTGCCAGGCGGCGATAAAACGTCCCGCGCCGTCGAAAGCGACGTCTAAACCATTGACGTAGTAACCGCTCGTGTTTTCGCTTTCATTGATCCGGAATTCTGACCCTACGGTCTGCCCTGCAGCGTTATAGCGTTGCGCAAACACGTTACCGCGCGAGTTATCACTGGGTTCGGAAACCCAGACGATTACGAAATTGCCGTTGGCGGCGACGTCGATTGCCGGACTAAATTGTGGGCCCACCGTTGTCGAATTAACCCTGAACTCTTGGGCACTACGAGGATTGCCATTCGAGTCAAACAGCCGCGCATAGATGCCGCGGTCATCTCCGTCCTGACCGAAACTGACCCAAGTGGCGATGAACCCGCCGCTATTGTCGAGAGCCACCCGCGGCCTTGATTGGTCGTTGGCCGTGGTCGTCGACAAAGCGATCTCGCCACTGGCGGGCGTGCCATTGGCCAGGAACCGGCGTGCCATCACGTCGAGGTGGGTGCCTGTACCTACTGCATTGGCAACCTGTGTTTGCCAGACCACGACAAAGTTGCCGGCCGAGTCGATCGCCACGTCGGGCGTAGTCTGATCGAGGTTGAAAGTCACGTTGACGCGGATTTCATCCGTCGCCGTACCGTCGGCGTGAAACGCCTGCACATACACGCCTTTGTTGAGCTGTGGATCGCGTTGGTTCTCGGTCCAGGCCACCACGTAGTCACCCCCCGCGTTTCGCGCCACAACGGGTTGGTCTTGCGACGGTGCGCCGAAAGTGCTGACTTGCACCTCATTGGCGTCGATCGGCGTGCCGCTGAACTGCATGCGGCGCGAGTGGATGCCGCCCGTGCCCGCCTGGGTTCGCCAAGCGGCTACAAAATTGTCGCCCGGCAAAAGTGCGATGGCCGGGATCGGCGAGGGCGGGTTCGGCGGGTCGGCCGTGGTGAGCTCGTTCACCAGGAACTCATCCCCCAGCGGGTCCGCGTCGGACGTGAAATGCCGAGCGAAAATCCCGTTGTCGATACCAGTGATGTTATTGGTCGTCCACAGGATCAGGAAGTTTCCACTGGCGTCCAGCAGCACCTGGGGTTGCGCCTGTCTGCCTTGCGAGACCGAGTTGGCCTGGAATTCGCTGCCCAGTGGATTGCCGGTGGCATCAAATAGCCGCGCAAAAATACCGCTGCCATCGCCGTCGGTGCTGGCCCAGGCCATCAGGAAGTTGCCGCTGGGTTGCCAGGCAATCGCCGGGAATTCCTGGGCGCCAAACGTTGTGTCGGGTACCTGGAATTCGGAGTTGGCGCCGTCCACCACCGTCGTCGTGGTCATGCTCGCGACGCCGTTAGTAGTGTCCACGAGCGTAAGCGGCGGCTGGTCGGTGCGGCCATCCACGCCGTTGAAGTCGACGATGAATTTTGTCTTGCTCCGGCCACCCTGATTGACCTCGGAGAAAGTAGCCACGACGCCAACTGGAGAAAGGTTGTTTTCCGCCAAGAACAGCAGCGGCTTATCCCCGCCACTGGGGCTGGTGAGCGCTACCAAGAATTCGCGATCGCTATCGGTCGTGGCCGGAACGACTGTGACCTGACTATTGAGATTGGGCAATAACCGTAGCGCAGCCTGAATGTTGGCGGCTGTGGTCAGGCCATTGGCGCCGCCGGGGCCGGCAAAGGTGATCGCCGCCGTAACGAGGCCGGCGTGCGCGAGCCGGAACGTGCCGCCCGTCGGATTGTTGGGCGGCCCAGAAAAGCTGATGAGCTGAATCTCCTCGGTCGTGCCAACGTCGGGCTTTACCGTGAGCGTGTTGCCGAGGTTGCTCAGGTTGTGCAGCGCCGTCTGGATGGCCAGCGCATCGACTGTATTGTTGCCGGTGAATGTGATCTGGGCCGTCGTTTGGCCATTGAATCCGAGAGTGAATGTGCTGGCGGCCGCCGGGGCGCCCGATGGGCCGACCAGTTCGATTTGCTGGCTCTCGTCCGCGTCCCTCGGCCGGGCCACGCCGTTAGCGTCGAACCGCTTGGCGAAAACGCCCAGGCCCGAACCGTCCTGGTTGTTACTCTGCCAGGTGACCACAAACCCGCCATTGCCGTCGCCAGCGATGCTCGGCAGGGACTGTGTGTCGGGCAGGAAGCTGTTAACCAGGAGCTCCCCCGAGGCGCCCTTCACGGCTTCGGTGATGTCCAGGTGTGTTACGCCGCTGAGACGGTTGACATGCACCAACAGGGGCTGATCGGCGCCTCCGTCGGGCCCCAGGAAATTGACATCGAACTCCAGTCCACCCGTCAGCGCAGTGACAGTCACCGAGTCAGACAGGTTCGGCAGGGCGCGCAGGGCCGTCTGAATATTGGTCGCGGTGAGCGCCCCAGCGGCGGGCCCGGCGAACACGATGTTGCCCGTGGGGCTGCCGGCGAAACTAAGCGTGAACGTGCTGTTCGTTGCCGGTGGACCCAGGATCTTGATCCGTTGGACTTCATCGCGAAGCCCCAACGGAGCACCCGTGGCATTGAAGCGGCGGGCTAAGATGTTATCCGTATTGTCAGGGGCAGGGCCCCTGCCGCGCCATGCGACGACGAACGTGCCCGTGGCGTCCATCGTGACGCTCGGCTCGGTCTCTGGGGCCGCCACGGTGACATTTGCCAGGCGCTCGGCGGCCAGCGGATTGCCGGCGGCATCAAAGGCCCGCGCGAAGACTTGCGCAGCGTCTGTTTGCCAGACGACGACAAATCGTCCGTCGGGCGCCATGGCGACCTTGGGAGTTCCCTGACCGCCGGCTACGATACTGTTGACCAGGAACTCGTTGCCCAGGGGGTTTCCGGCGGCGTCGTAGCGCCGACCGAAAATTGCCTGCGATTGGTCAGCGTCCTGTCCGGGGCTGGCCCACACGATCACGTAGTTCCCCGCCGCGTCGGCAGCGACCGAAGGTTGGGTTTGCTGTCCCCTCACGAACGTCCCGACGGTCCGGTCGCTCAACTTTTCGACCAGCACGGGGCCCGTGACCGACTGATAGTTGAATTGGACCGAATTGTCGCGCTCGCGCAGCACGGTCTGAAAGTTGAGCGGGCCCTGCCCCACTCCGAGCGTCCCGGCCAGGCGGACGCCGGTCCACTGGATGATCAGCCGCTGGTCGTTGTCGCTGCCGCGAACTTCCCAGAACGCGGCCTCCCTGTCGCCACTGCCCGTGATCAGGTCCTGCCAGAACGGGGCGATGGCCGCCTGCGGGGGCGGATCGGTCAGGTTGGTGTTGTTCGAACTGGAATTGGCAGACCCGAACGTAATCAAGCCGTTGCTGCTGTAGAACAAATCCTGGTAGGTCTGGCCATACAACTGAAACGTGAAGCCCCCCAGGTCGGCGCTGGTCAGTTGAACGGTGGCGTTGTCCTGGCCGCTCGTGATGGCCAACTTCGCCAGGAAGGCGTCGCTGCCGCCGTCGCTGATGCGCGAGATCAGCGATGGCCCCGTGTCGAATGCCACCGTCGCGCGAAACGAGCCGACGAAGTAGGCCGCGTCCGCCGTCGCGACGATGCCTAGACCTGTGTCGTCCAGAGTGCCGCCCATCGTGCGGACGATGTCGAGATCGCCGGCCGCTGAGAAGCGACTAACAAACACATCGAGGCCGCCAGTACTGGTTTGATTTCGGATGCCCGAGCCGGGGTCGAAATCGGCGACGCCGCGGAACCCGCCGGTGACCCAAATCCGATCGGCCGCATCGAGCGCGACGGTCTCGGCCGTGTCGGTCGTGGTCGAACCAAACTGCCGCAGCCACTGCTGAGCGCCGGTGGGCGAGTATTTAGCCAGGAAGGCGTCGCCGTTGAGACCGCCGGCCACGATCGCGTTGTTGGCGCTGTCGAGTGCCACGCTGGCGCCAGTGTCTGCCTGCCCGCCGCCGCCCCCCGTGACCCAAGCGAAGACGCCTGCCGCCGTAAGCCGCAGCAAAAAGACGTCGGTGCCGCCGGCGCTCACAAGCTGCGAAACGGCCGGGGAAGGATCGAAATCGACCGTGCCACTGTACGAGCCGGTCACGGTGA
>CAZUPX010000243.1:0-2685 GCA_964622155.1 uncultured Planctomycetaceae bacterium
TGACGCCTTCGCCAAAGCGGGGCTTCGTCAATCCGGGTCGCCCCGGCCGACGCCCGCTCAACTACATGGCTCACGAGCATTTACCATGAACAGTTCCTTTCAACTGTTAAGATCAATCAGGCTTGCCTGACGCACCAGAGATCACGGAGGACACGGAGACGGCCAACGGAGAGTTACGAGGAATGTCAACTTGCTCACTCGACCTGCTCGGTGCCCACCGTGGCCAATTCTTTGGCTTGAGTGACGGTTGCTCGGCGCATGGACGTGAGAGACAATAGCAGCGATCGACGTCAGTGCGCGCAACACCAAATGTCGAAGCTCAAACCAGTGAGACATTTCCATGCACGACAGCCAAGCAACAACTCGCCGAACCTTTTTGGGCCGCACGGCCGCCGGGCTCGCCGGCGCGGCGGTGGGCACGTGGCCGCGACTGCGGCTGGCCGCGGAAGACAAACCGCAAAAACCTTTCAAGGTCGGCGTGCTGATTACCACGTTCTTTCCCATGAGTCACGCGCACGTGATTCTGGAGAATTTTCTGGTGCCATACCTGTTCAACGGCCAGGTGACCCGCTGCAACATGCAAGTGGCCAGCTTCTTCGTCGATCAGATTCACGAAAGTGACATGTCACGCGACGTGGCCAGGCAGTTCGAGGTGCCAATCTACCCGACGATCGCCGAGGCCTTGTGCCTGGGTGGCGATTCTCTGGCGGTCGACGCGGTGCTGCTCATCGGCGAGCACGGCAACTACCCAACCAACGCCAAGGCGCAGGTCCAGTATCCACGCAAGCAGTTCTTCGATCAGACCGTGGCCGTTTTCAAGCGCAGCGGGCGAGTGGTGCCGGTGTTTTGCGACAAGCATCTGTCGTACCGCTGGGACTGGGCCAAGGAGATGGTCGATACCGCCCGCGAAATGAAGATTCCGCTGATGGCGGGCAGCTCGGTGCCGCTGGCCGAGCGGCGGCCTCCGCTTGAGTTGCCCCCGGGCGCCAAGATCACGCAGGCCGTTTCCATTCACGGCGGCGGCGTGGAGGGTTACGACTTTCATGCGCTGGAAGTCTTGCAGTCGCTGGTCGAGGGTCGCTCGGGCGGCGAGTCGGGAGTGAAGCAAGTGCAGTTTCTTGATGAGGGTCCGCTGTGGGCGGCAGCCGAGAGCGGCACGTGGTCGGCCGACTTGGGCGCCGCGGCCATGGCGGCCGAGCTTGGCGCCGATCACGAGCTGGTCACGTGGGTCGCCTCGCGCGGCAAGTCGGCTCCGCGCGAGAAGACGCCGATCCACGGCATCATTGTCGACTATCGCGACGGACTGCGCGGCGTGGCACTCAAGGTCGGCAACAACGGCATCCGCTGGAATTTTGCCTGCCAGATTACCGGCGAGTCGAAACCCCGGGCGACAAGCTTTTATGTCGGGCCGTGGCAGAACCGCAACTTGTTCAAGGCCCTCTCGCATGCCATCCAGACCCACTTCCGCCAGGGCAAAGCTCCGTATCCCGTTGAGCGGACTCTGCTGGTCAGTGGCGTTCTGGACGCGGCGATGGATTCGCGACTCGCCGGCAAACCGATCGACACGCCGCAACTGTCGGTCGCCTACGCCCCGCAAGACTACCGCGCGATGCGCGAGATGGGCGCCACCTGGAAGATCATCACCGAGCAAATGCCGATGCCCAAGGGCATCGAGCCGGTGGGCATATGAGTGGCGCTTCAGACGCTCAGAATCAATACGCCCAGCAGGATGAAGCCCGCACGGATCAGTTGCCGCGTGGTCATGAGAATCCCCTCGGTGTCGCGCTTGCTTGCTAGCGGCGCGCGAATCTCAACGCGCCATGCCCGCCAATTGACCCTCACAATCGGCGGCGGCGGCCGGCGACTTGAACGATTTGCAGCCGGAGAAATGCGATCGGGGGCAAGTTGACGCTTGCTTCCGCGGGCCATAAACTCAGCGGATTACCTACAAATCGGCGGCGGGCTTTACAAGGTTCCCCAGCCAGCGCAAGTTCTCGCCCAACAAGTGAATCGAATGCCCCCCTTGATGCCAAACCACCAACAGACCCCAGCCGACGCCAGCAGCGCGCAAGTCGACCTGTTGGCGATCAACACCATTCGCACGCTGGCAATGGACGCCGTCGAGGCGGCCAAGAGCGGCCATCCCGGCACGCCGATGGCCCTGGCGCCGGTGGCCTACACGCTGTGGAACGAGGTCTTGTGCTACGATCCACTCGATCCCATGTGGCCAGGACGCGATCGTTTCGTGCTGTCGTGCGGGCATGCCTCGATGCTGCTCTATGCGCTGCTGCACCTGGCGGGGGTCAAGCAGGTCGTCGACGGCCAGGTGACTTCGGAACTGGCGGTGTCGCTGGACGAAATCTGCCGCTTCCGTCAATTGCACAGCCGCTGCCCAGGCCACCCCGAGCACTACGAAACCTCGGGCGTCGAGACGACCACGGGGCCGCTGGGCCAGGGGCTGGGCAACAGCGTGGGCATGGCCATTGCCCAGCGTTGGCTGGCGGCGCACTTCAATCGGCCCGGCTTCGACTTGTTCGATTACAACGTATACGCGCTGTGCAGCGACGGCGACTTGATGGAAGGCGTCGGCAACGAGGCGGCCTCAATCGCCGGTCATTTGAAACTTGCGAACCTGTGTTGGATCTACGACGACAATCACATCACGATCGAAGGGCGCACCGAGCT
>CAZUPX010000244.1:0-2412 GCA_964622155.1 uncultured Planctomycetaceae bacterium
CTGGCGAACTTTTTCAGCACCCTGCTAGGGAGATTGACAGCCCCGACTAACCCATCTTGGGGAATTGACACCCGTTAGTAATACAGTGTAGGAGAAGCGCTAAATGCGGATAAATGATAGCGAAATGGCAGACCACAAGAACAGAGGGGGCAGTAGCGTAAGGAGGGAGCGAGTCTGATGAAGTAGTGTGCAGTAGATGCAATGCATTCCGGATAAGGCAGTGAGGTATGCGATGGCAAGAACGGTGAACCGATGGGCGACTTGTTCAGGTCTCTTGGTCTGCACAGGCATCCTGACGGTCTTGTTGTTTCCCGCCACGTCTTTTGCGGCGACATGCGAGCAATCGGTTGCCAAAGCGATGGCGGTGGAAGGCAAAGTCGATGTTCGCCATTCCGACGAGACGCAGTGGCAACCGGTGAAACTCCACGACACGTTTTGTCCGGGCGACGTCATTCGCGTCCAGGAACGCAGTCGCGCCGACATTGCCCTGTCGAATCAACCGATGTTGCGTCTCGATCAGAACACTACCATGACGCTGGGCGGCGTAAAACCAACGGGCGGCTCGCTCATCGAACTCGTCAGAGGCGCCACGCATTTCTTCAGCCGAGTGCCTCGCAATCTGGAAGTCCGCACCGCGTTCGTAAACGCCGGTGTGGAAGGCACGGAGGGCGTCATCCGGGTGACAGACGACAAAGCGGAGATCACCATTTTTGAAGGCAAGGTCGTCGCGACGAATGAGAGTGGCACGCTGAACATCACCAACGGCCAGTCGGTGGTGGCGGAGAAAGGCAAAGCGCCGTCGTATCAAACCGTCGTGAAGCCCCGCGATGCCGTGCAGTGGGCGCTGTACTATCCGCCTGTGATGGACCTGTCTCCTGACGCGGTCGTGAAGGAAGACGATCCACGTTCGCTGGCGGGTCGGGCCGCCAGATCGTTGTCTGTCGGTCGCGTGGATGAGGCGAACGCTGATCTGGATAGGGCGTTGAAGCTCGATCCGAAGAACAGCGATGCATTGGCGCTGCAATCGATCATCGCGGTGGTGAACAACGACAAAGAGCAAGCGATGGCCTTGGCGAACAGTGCTGTGGCAGCGAATCCGCAATCTGCCTCCGCCAGGCTGGCGACTTCCTATGCGCAACAGGCGCAGTTCGATGTAGAGGGCGCTTTGAAGAGTCTGGAAGAAGCCGTCAAGGCAGAACCGAAGAACGCGCTGGCCTGGGCGCGGCTGGCTGAAATCAAGCTGTCGTTACAGGACCTCGATGGCGGCTTGAAAGCGGCCGAGCAAGCGGTGTCTTTGAATCCGAATGTGGAACGGACCCAGACGGTGCTCGGGTTTGCCTACCTCTTGAGGTCGGACACGAAATCGGCCAAAGCGGCCTTCATGAAGGCGCATGAGTTGGATCAGGCTTCCGCCCTTCCACAACTAGGCCTCGGTCTGGCGAAAATCCGAGATGGAAATGTGGCTGAAGGCCGCCGCGAGATGGAAGTCGCAGCCAGCTTGGACCCCAATAATTCCATGATCCGGAGTTATCTCGGCAAAGCCTACTTCGAAGAAAAACGTAGCGATATGACCGAGCGCGAATACAAGAATGCCAAGGAGTTGGATCCCAAAGACCCCACGCCATTCTTCTACGATGCGTTGCAGAAACAGCTCACGAACCGGCCGGTCGAGGCCCTCCAGGACATGGAGACTGCCATCGAGAATAATAAGAACCGCGCCGTCTATCGATCCCAGTTGCAGATGGATTCGGATTTGGCCGCGCGCAGTGCAAGCCTGGGCCGGATCTACACCGACCTGGGGTTCGAGCAGGTGGCGTTGGTGGAAGGCTGGACATCCATCACCCAGGATCCGAGTAGTTACACCGCCGCACGATTCTTAGCCGACACCTATGCCTCGCGAGAGCGGCATGAAGTGGCGCGAGTCAGCGAGTTACTCCGATCGCAGTTGTTGCAACCGACCAACATTACGCCCATTCAACCCTCTCAGGCAATCAGCAATCTACTGCTCATCAGTTCATTGGGTCCTACTGGGTCATCCTTTAACGAGTTCAATACCATGATGGTGAACCGAGATCGTTTGACGTTTCTCGGCAGTGGAATGGTGGGTAGCAATGACACAGCATCTGGCGAGGGCATCGCCGCCGGAATATTCGGAAAATTTTCGTTCAGTGCGGGCTATTCGAATTTTCGGACTGACGGCTGGAGGCCGAACGCATTCCAACACGATGGCAACGTCAACGTCTTCATGCAGTATGAACTCACTCCGAAGACGAGTATCCAGGCTGAATATCGCAATCGCAAACTCGACCAAGGCGATCTTCAGCAACGGTTCTTTGAGAATAATTTCGAGCGCAACTTCAAAGATTCTGAAGCCAGAGATACATTCCGCATTGGCGGCCGACATAGCTTTAC
>CAZUPX010000245.1:0-2751 GCA_964622155.1 uncultured Planctomycetaceae bacterium
TTCCAGCTCGCCAACGAGCGAACGCAGAAACGGCTCGACATCGGTCACCAGACCAACCGTTTGAAACGATCCGCGGTCGTTCAGCTTGATGACGGTCGAGGGATTGATGTCGACGCACACGACCTTGACCCAGGCCGGCAACAAGTTGCCGACGGCGATCGAGTGCAGCGTCGTAGCGATCATCAGGCAAAACGTCACGCCCTCGATTCGCTCGCGCATCTGGCGCTGGGCCTCAAGGACGTCGGTAATCACCTCCGGCAGCGGGCCGTCATCGCGAATGCTGCCGGCCAGCAATACGTCAACGTCGTTACGGACGCATTCGTACATGATGCCCGAGGTCAACAGCCCGGTCTCGACGGCCTTCGCGATGCCGCCGGCACGACGGATGCGATTGATGGCCCGCAAGTGATGCTCGTGGCCGGCTTCGGCAAGGTGGCCGTGGTTCAGGTGCACGCCGAGACTGGTTCCGAAGATTGCCTGTTCGATGTCGTGCGTGGCCAGGGCATTGCCGGCGAACAGTTTGTCGATGTAACCGCCGCGAATCATTCGGCACAAATGCTCGCCGCTGCCGGTGTGGACGATTGCCGGCCCGCCGACGAGCAGCGTTTTTCCGCCAGTCGCGCGAGTCTTGAAAAGTTCGTGCGCGATCTCTCGGATAGCGACGCCCTTGGGCTTTTCGGTCGACACCGCCGAATTCATGAATTCAAAGGCCTGTCGCTCGGTCGACCGCTCCTGCGGAAACACGCGCACGCCGGCGTGGCCGACGACAAACGGCGTGCCGATCTTCACGTCGGTCATAGGGGTGCACGTGGCCGTCATCCGCTCAACGTCGACGGCGATGCCACAGTCCATTTCCTGCTTCGCCACTTCGATCCAGCGCCCCTTGATCCGCACTTCGGTACACTGATTTGTGGAACTATAAAAGCCCTCGGGAAATGCACCGTCCATGTCGGCTTCGACGAGTCGACAATCGTGCTGCGAGGTCGACATGGCCCCGTGGTCGGCGATCTGAGCCAATATCTCACTCAGGCGTTGCGCGCTTGGGGCGGAGACCTCGATCAGGGCAAAGCTCGGATCGCTGCGAGCCTGGCCCACGGTGATCTTCTTGATGCGAAACGCTCCGCCGGCGGTCGTAATCAGATCGAGCACCTTGGGCAGGATCAGGCTGTCGATGATGTGGCCGCTGATTTGCACGTCCTCGACGTGCGGGGCTGCCGCGTGTTGCTCGGCTGGTTGCAAGGGCGACATGGATCTCGACCAATTCGGATGCCTGTGACCGCGGCTCGCGACGGCGAGTCAATGCCGAGGCGGGGCGCTGAGTTGAACACCAGTGAAATTGTAGGGCCTTGTGGGTCGGGTGACCAAGTGTAACGTGGCCGCCAGCGGCAGGTCGGCTTTCCAGCCGGGCGGCCACGCTCTATACTACGAATGTCGGCACCTTTCTCGTCGCGTTATCCGTAGTCAAATTCAGCGCATCTGACTTAACCGGCAACGTCCCTTTATGAGTAATCCCGACCACTGGAATTCGTTGGCGTCGAGTTTGGGCGCGGAAGTACCTTCGGAGACTCCGCCGGAATCGTCGCGCCCCACGCCACCCGCTCCACCGCCGCGTCGTCCGTCAGCGCCCGCTCCCAAAAAGCACGCGGACCAACCGTCAACGGATTGGTCGCAGTTGGCCAATCAGCTAGGCGTCGCTCCGTCGGAGACTGCTGCCGAAGCGCCGCGCGAGCCGACGGCTCGGCCCAGCCGACCGCCAGAGCGGGAGACGCGTTCCCGGGGAGAATCGCGTCCAATGCGCGAACCGCCATCGCCGCCGCAGCAAATTCGGGAGCCAGCGCCAGAAACCGAGATTGAAGAATTCGACGACGAGATGATTGTCGAAGCCGAGTTGGTTGAGGAACACGACGCAAGCGATGCCGAATCCGAGACTGGTCGGTCGCCCCAACCGGGGGACGGGGAGCGGACCGGGCGAAAACGGCGCCGCCGCCGTCGAGGGGGCCGCCGCTCAAGGCGCGACCGCGATACAGAACCGCTGGGCGATTCCTCCGGCGAATCTGCCGGGGTGGCCGAGACAATCGAAGCGGTCGAGGGCACCGAGACCGAAGCTGTCACCACGACGCCGTCTGAAGATGGCCCGCACAAAGGTCGTCGCCGGCGCCGCCGTGGTTCGGGGCGCTCGCGCGATGCGAAGCGATCCGTTGAGGGCGAAGCTAAGCAGCGGTTGGACGATCCAGCCGAGCGGTCAGATGAGGCCGACCTCGACGACGAGTCCGACGATGATCTTGGCGATCTTGGCGCTGACCCAGCAGATAGCGACCAGGGCGAACTCGGCGCGGACGACTCCGGTGAAAGTTCGCTCGACAAGAACAGCCACCGCGCCATTCCTGCATGGGAGGAAGCGATCGGTTACATCGTCTCCATCAATATGGAATCGCGGGCCAAGAATCCCAAGGCCGGGTCGCCACGCGGTCGTGGACGCGGCCGCGGTCGTGGCTCGCGCGGTCCCGATCATCGCCGCCCCTCTTAGCCGCCCGAGACAACGCATGGTCCCAGGGCGAGTTCAATCATCACAGCCACAGCCGGCGACACTCGCTGACTCTCGATTTCTAGTGATGCATCACCTCATCGCTGTTGCGCTCGCAAGCGTCGTGCTCGGCGGCTGCCAGCCTGCGGCTTCAGCCCCAGGTCAGTCCGGCGATACTGGCCGAGCGTATCAAATCGCGGTCATTCCCAAGGGAACGACGCATGTAT
>CAZUPX010000246.1:0-4969 GCA_964622155.1 uncultured Planctomycetaceae bacterium
ACCTCGCGAGGATCTGCGCGGCGAGCGCCGCGCCGTTGCAGTCGCTGTAGTCGAATACCTCACAGTCCGGTGCCGAGGGGGCCAAGGGGGCGAAAGGCTCGACAGGTTTCTCGAGACAGCCTACGAAGCACACGCAGTACGAGACCGTTCCGGGAGCCTGGGGACAATGCTCCGCCTGCCACGCGTCGTATCGAGCCAGGTCGCTCTGGTACTTCTGCATTTGCTGCTCGTACTTTGCTTGAGCGGCGACGTACCGCTCCGCCTGTTGTTGGGCCTCTTTCTGTCTCGACTGGCAGTCGCGATTCGAAGCGCCAAACAGCCCGTCCCATCGCGCCGGATTTCGCTGACAATCGGCCGCGAAAAGGTTCGCCAGCGCCGCGCCAGTGCCCCCGTTCAGGGCGGCCGTCGCTTCCCGCGCGCAGAGGTCGAGCGACTTTTGCCCCAGACCACACCGAGCATCCACCGACTCCGCGTCCACCCCCTGCAAGGACATCGCGTCAAAGCATGTCGTCGTGGATGACGCCGCGACGGTGCCGTAAACGGCCAGGAGCGCGAGCGATATCGCCACGCCTCTTGAAGCGACCCGGGTCATCGCGTTACCTTAGTCGAGAGGCACGAGTCGCCTCGCTCCAGGTGATTACCGCTGATGACTCGGGCGATCGATACCTTGGGTTTCACTTCCATGACTTCGATGAGCCCAGCATGGGTGTCGAGCGCGCCAAGCGGCACACCGGTCTCCGGATCACTGAGTGCAGCGCCCCGCCTGGTCACCTCGAAGCGAGTGCCAGGCCGGAGACCGGCGTCCTCACCACCACGAATGACGACGTGCTGTTCGTCGAGAACTTCCACGAGCACACTTTGCCAAGCACGCTCGCCGAGATCCGTCAGGAGTTTCTCGGCTAGGTCATTGATCGCAAGTGAGAAGAGTTCCCCGATCGGCGACTGGACAAAGCCGTTCTTGGCAACGGTAACGCCTGCGGCAGCCAACTTCTCCAACTCGTTCATTCGATTCGCGCCCGAGAACGCGGTCAGTGCCTCGGCGGTCTCTGCGAGATTGATTCGAAGTTGGACCGCATCCGCTCCGAAGCTCTTGGTTGTGCGAACGCTGCTCATAACGATTCCAGTCTCCACGTCCGTGAGACGCAGTTCCATCGTCAGCTTGGACCTAGCCTTGGTCTTTGCGACGTTGATCCCGAAAGCGCCGCCACCTGACCCCGTCCTCGTCGCGTAGTCGAAATCGAGAATGGCCACCTTTGCGAGATAGCGCGCGGAGACGATGCGACCACCCCGCGCGGCGGTTTCGGTGTTGCCGTAACCAGACCGCGCGAAGTCCTGTTCGTTCAACATCTCGTCTTTCGACAAGGCGTCGACGACGAGAAAACGCTTGGTTTCCCGAAGGACGGCGGATGTGATCTCTTCGATCGCCTGCTGGACGTCGACAGACTCGAGGGCCTTGACGGCAGGCAGGAACCCGAGTTCTGCCCGGCCAATCGCAATCGTGTCCTTGAGCCCCCGGTAGTCCGGGAACCCCTGAACGAGCGGCAGAGCAACCACGTCGACCTTTCGGGCTCTTTGCGTCCGATCCGACTCCCACGGGTCGAGGTGCGGCTGGACGGCCCAGCCGGGGCGAAGGTCGGTACTCGATAGGTCATACCCTTTCTTCTCGACGGTGGTCGCCTGATCGACCATGAATCTCGTGCCGTCGGCCAGCACGACCTCGGACCCCTGGATTCTCTCGATCGCGGACGGTTTCGCGTCCGCTGGGGCGCTGATTCCGACGAAGAGCAGACACCCGACGATCAGACCGACACATTTCATGGCTTTACATCCTTCCCACTCTTGCTCTCGAACGATGTGTCGTCCGAAAGTACGCTCAGCTCTTTGCGGAGCGCGACAATCCGACTCTGCGCAAGCTTCGAGGGACCGTTCCGCGTCACGTACGACTCGAGTCGCTCGATCTCCGCCTTCAGTTGGTCCTCCCGTAACACTGGGACGTCACGTGATTCTTCCCTCCCGCGGGCGCTTTCTCTCGCGCCGTCCGCCGAAAACGGGACGGCGTTCGGCTCACCGTTTGTCTCCGTGTCTTTCCAATCTCTTAGCTGGTAGCTATGTCGGGACGGACGAAATCGAGCAGCGGTGTTGCCGTACGACCCCGCCGGGGCCGGCCCGGTAGCTGCTTCTTCCTCCGTGAGAAGCGTGTCGGTCGCGCTTCGGCGTGTCGCGAACTTCTTGATGTTTCTGGTTCGCTCATCCGCCCTAGCTTTTTCCGCCTCGCGCAGCTTTTGGGCACGCTGCTCGGCTTCCTTTGTGAGTCGGTCTTTGGCGCCACGGGAAGCCGACTGAAAGGCCAGGTTTTCTTCTTCCACGGCGAGGGCGTATCGATCCCGCGCCGCAGCGACCTGTTGCGCGGCGTCGGCCCACGCCTTGTCCCGGCACGTCGGGCAGCCAGAGACCGTTTGATCCCGGACTGTTTTGATCATAGCGATCTCTTCGTCAAGGTTGCGGTGCAGCAGTCCAAGATTGAACTGGTGATTCGACTGAATCACCTCCGGTGGATCACTGGCGTCGAGCGGGATCAGCGCAGCTCCGGCGAAGGTCAACGTCGCCGTGATGAGAGCCGCCAACAATCCGCCAACGCAAACCACCGAGAGATAAGCCACAGCGGACTTCTTCCCCTCCTGAACGGGCGGCTGCTCGAACGATTGCCGACGCAACGGTGCCGCGATTCGCGTCTTAGTTGTCATCGCCGTGCTCCGGTGCGCCGGACGCTGAGGCGGTCGACTTCAGAGCATTGGCGTCGAGCTGTGAGGCAACGGTCGCAGATTGGGCCTTGGCGCGAGCTGCCGGAAGCTGCCGCTCGAGGTCTTCGATCCTCACAGTTTCTCGGGGATGTGTCCGCAAAAACGTCGTGAAGGGGCTGGCGTCACCGAACCGGTCGACGAGCTCGCGATGGACGCGGATCGCCGCTTCGGGGTCGAAACCAGCCTCGGCCATGTAGATCATTCCTTGGGCATCCGCGTCGGCCTCGTCATCGCGACTGAACTTCTTCATCAAGAACGGATTCAGCACGGTCATCCCTGTGGACACCTTCCCCGCGACGTCGGCGACTTTGGCGACGTTGGCTGCCGCCCCCGCTTGGGAGAGTCCGGGTGCCAGGCCACCCAGGTGACCCATGATCTTCGTGAAGACGGATAGGCCCTTCGCTTGTTTCTCCTGAGCGACGCCATGACTCCGCACCGCGTGTGCCAGTTCGTGAGCCAAGATTGCCGCCCAGAGGTTTTCGTCGTCTCGGGTAATCGTGGTCATCCCAGAGAGCACGAACACCTTTCCTCCGGGAGCACAGAAGGCGTTGGCCTCGTCGCTCTGAAGTAGGTGGATCTCGTAAGGGAACCGTCGTTCGGCGACCTCGGGAACCGATACAAGCCGCTGAAACACGCGGGTCATAACGTCGTTGAATGGGGTTCCTGCCAGCTCCTTGTTTTGGGCGAGAACCTGTGTCTTAGTCGCTTCGCCCTCCGCAATCTCATGCTCCATCTGCTTCGCGCGCGCCTTCTCGCTCTTGGCGAGCGCCGGCGAGGCCAGCGACAGCGAGACGCATGCGACAAGCGCGATCGTTTGGCTTGCGATCGCTACGGCTCCCAGTACTTGGTACGCCCCGGCTCGTTGCGCCGCATGGCCGGATGTTGAGGTCGCTTTGGCGGGAACTGCGGTTGTGTTCATGGCGTCGTCTCCTCCCTGATTGCTGCCCGATGCGGGCATTCAGGGATGACAACGACCGGGGGGCCTAGTTTTCGGAGGGCGAAGGGAGAATTCTTCCGACGCTCAGAGTTGAGTGAGTTCGAACTCTGCCTGCCGGAGCGGCTCGGCCTTTGGCGCACTCAGTCGTTTCAGGGCGACGCGATACCGCCCCGCGGAATGTGCCGGGTCGGCCTGGTTTGCTGAGGACAACCAACTTCGGGTTTCTCTTCGGAAGAAAATCCTGGGCCCGGGTCGCTCCGAAGTCCGAGCGGGGTTCCGTTATCAGGGTGTCGGAAGGCCGCGTCCGTTGGTGGGCGGAGGAACTGATGGTCCTTGCGCAATCGGTCGAAACTCGAACTCTTGGTGCCCTTCGCACACCCGAGCCGAACGTGAATCTCCGGACCGGGTCGCTAGAGTCGAGCCACCGTCCTGGCGAGAACTAGGGACTACCCGACCGCTCGACCGCTCTTCGAGCGCGCCCTGACAATCCGAGAGAAGGTCCTTGGACCCGACCATCCCGGCGGTGCAAGCGCGCAACACTCACGTTGTAAAGGCAGAACAAAGCGCCCCTAGAGTTTTGGGGGCGCTTCTTCTGTGGTCCCGTGATCGCTATCGTGGGCCAGTCTTCATTTCTCCCATGCTGTTAGGAATGTAAATTGCCGTCAGCATCACCCGATCCACCCAGAACTTGCCGGTATTCTGAATAGATTGACGCGCCACAAATGGGATTCGAAAACTGCCAGCGACCACCGGGAACAAGCGCCGCAAATGGACGTGTCGCGGTTCCAGACCATGCCCAGCGATCCAGCCGTTGTGTGATGCGCTCTGATCGTCTGTTCCAATCGCGAGCGCGAAACCCCAAAGATCCGGGCAAGAATCCGGAAAAGGTGTACCGCACCTGTTGTAAATCTCCGCATCCACTTCCGCCATCACGAATCCGGGCCCGGGGGTCACCACATCAACCGCCAGAACATCGGTCCACGAACTGAAGGTGGTAATTTGACGAGCGGATGTAGTCCAGTCTTGCGCTATTGCGGCATTTATCAGTGGGCCGCGTCCGGCGCTGCTAATGCTCTCGGCGGAGACAGGTCCTGCAACGGTCAGACCGCTTCCTCCAACAATCGCGACCGGTCCAGAATCTGCAACGATTGTCCGGCCAGCACCGGCCCCCCCCGCATCGTACGCCTCGTCCAGAGTGACGACGCGGTTGGGTCGTTTCGGAATGACCCTG
>CAZUPX010000247.1:0-2590 GCA_964622155.1 uncultured Planctomycetaceae bacterium
CGTAGGTCAGGCATTTGCCTGACAAGCAGCGGACACATCGATCGTGTCAGGCAAATGCCTGACCTACGGCTTCATCACCCCGCATACCGGCGCGTCCCAGCCGAGGGCGTTTTGCTGGGCGACCAGCCTGTCGAACCGCTCGGTGATCTCAGGGGGCAGGGGGGCCATGCGGCGGATGCGCATGTCGATGTGGGCGCCGACGTGCTCCTGCGTGGCCGCCAGTGCGCCGGACTCGTCGATCGTCATGAAGTGCATGAAGTGCATCCGCTTGGCGCTGCGACCCAATAGGCGGCTGCGGATCGTAATGTGATTGCCGATGTGGACCTCGGCCAGATACCGCGTGTGGCTCTCCAGGGCGAAGCTGCCCACCTGGTTGGCGAGCATGTAGTCGCGACCGAAGCCGAACTCTTCGCCAAAGTTGCCAAAGGCCATTCCGAACAAGCGCGTGTACCACATGACGTTCATGTGGCCGAAGATGTCGCGGTATTCCTCGGGAATCTGTTGCCGCAGCGTGACCGGCAATTGTTCCAAGTTCATCGTCGAACGTTGCATGCGGGATTAACGTTCCTCTCACGCCCCTTCTTTCGCTTTGTCGAAATCGGCGAACGATTTGCCGCTTTCGGCAAGTTCCTTGAGCAAGGGCGCCGGCGTCCACGGGCTGCCGTGCTCTTTCTCGAAATGGCTGATGCGGTCACAGACTTTCTTCAGTCCGACCGTGTCGGCGTACCACATCGGTCCGCCGCGGAAGGCCGGATAGCCGTAGCCCAGGATGTACAGCATGTCGATGTCGACCGCTCGCAAGGCGATCCCCTCGCTCAGGATGTTCGCACCCTCGTTGACCAGGGCATACAGCGTGCGCTCGAGAATCTCGTCGTTGGAAATCTTGCGGCGCTTGATGCCGGCTTTAGCCGCGCTTTCTTCGATGATCGATTGCACTTCAGGGTCGGGAACCGGTGCACGGCTGCCGGCCTCGTACCGGTACCAACCGGCGCCGGTTTTTTGACCGTAGCGACCCCGCTCGCAAAGTTGATCGGCCACCAGCGGTTGCCGAATTCCTGGCGGCTCCAGGTGCTTGTACTCCTTGCGAATTCGCCAGCCGACGTCGAGACCGGCCAGATCTCCCACGGCCATAGGACCCATGGCCATACCATATTCGTACAGCACGCCGTCGACCTGCTCGGCCGTGGCGCCTTCCTCCAGCAAAAACTGGGCTTCGCGCTGGTAGCAGTGGAACATGCGGTTGCCCAGGAAACCGCGGCAATTGCCCACCAGGATGCCAACCTTGTTGAGCTTCTTCGACAGTGCCATCGAGGTGGCGATGACCGTGTCGTTTGACTTCTTGCCGCGCACGATTTCAATCACCCGCATCACGTTGGCCGGGCTGAAATAGTGATGGCCGATTACCTTGTCGGCGCGCGACGTGGAAGAGGCGATCTCGTCGATGTTCAGAGTCGAGGTGTTGGACGCAAGAATGCAATCGGGCCGTGTGGCCTTTTCCAACTCGGCAAACACCGTTTTCTTGAGCGCCATTTCGTCGAACACGGCCTCGGTGACGATATCGGCTTCTTTGAACTTGGCGTACGTGATCGTCGGCTCGATCAGCGCCATTCGCTTGTCCATTTGCTCCTGGGTCAAGCGGCCCTTGGACACGGTCGCGGCGTAATTCTTAGTGATGATTCCCAAGCCCTTCGCGAGCGCTTCTTGGTTGACCTCCTTGAACAACACCGGGATGCCGGCGTTGGCATAGTTCATCGTGATACCGCCACCCATCGTGCCGCCGCCGACGACTGCCGCGCGCTTGATATCGACCAGCGGCAGGTCCTTTGCGATTCCCGGTATTTTGGCCACGGCCCGCTCGCCAAAGAACACGTGAATCAGCGCCTTCGACTGGTCTGAATAGAGGCATTCCTTGAATAGCTCCGCTTCCTGGGCGATTCCCTGGTCGAACGGCAGTTTCGTGGCGGCCTCGACCGCGTCGATCGCCTTCCGCGGGGCCAGCAAGCCGCGAGATCGCTTTTTCACCGCGTCGCGGGCGGCCGCGATCGCTTTTTCATTCTCGGCCTGGTTGGAGATTTTATGATTCTGCTCGCGCACTTTGCGCGGCGGCTTGCCGCTGGCAGCCAGCTCGCGGGCGTACGCCACCGCGCCCGTCAGCAAGTCGCCGTCGATCAACTTGTCGATGATGCCCGCCTCGAACGCCTTCGGTGCCGGAACCGGATCGCCAAAAGCGCACATCTCAGCGGCAATCGCCACGCCAGCCAATCGCGGCAGCCGCTGCGTGCCTGCCGCGCCAGGAATGATGCCCAGCTTGCACTCGGGCTGGCCGACCAGGGCCGACGGCACCGCCACGCGATAGTGGCAGCCCATGGCGGTCTCCAACCCGCCGCCGAACGCCGTGCCGTGAATCGCGCACACTACCGGTTTGGGGCAGTCCTCCAGCGCCGAGAGCACTGGGTGCAGGCCGACGCCACGGTCCTTTTTGCCCGAGGTGATCTTGCCGAATTCCTTGATATCCGCTCCGGCAATGAACGTCCGCCCGCTGCCAATGAGCACGATGCCTGTGACCGAGTCGTCTTTGGCCGCCGCCTCG
>CAZUPX010000248.1:0-6149 GCA_964622155.1 uncultured Planctomycetaceae bacterium
CTTAGGACGGCGCGGACCAACCGCAAATTGGCCGCCACGTCGACCGATTCGGGCTGCAGGTCGAGGACTCGCTCCAGACTGGCTGCGGCTTCGTCCAGCTTTCCCTGCTGCGCCAGAACGATGCCCAATTCGTGATGTGCCTGGGGGTGTCTGGAATCGATGACGATGAGCTGGCGGTAGCACGCTTCGGCCAGTGCGAGCTCACCGGCCTGCACGTGCGCCCGACTCTGTGCGAGCAGTTCCTCGAACGTTGCCACTGAATTCCCCTTCCCACTGCCGCGAATCGGCTCATCATCGACCGTACCCAACCGAGGGCACAGGTGCCCGCCCGCTCGGGCCAGCCAGAGTGCATCAGTACGGCCTTGGGCCTCGAAAATCAAGGGGTCGGCCAGCCGGCTTTCGGTCGCTCACCGTGGGTGAATCGCGGGCCGTTTTGGCCTGAATGCGCAAGTGTCCGGTTCTGCCGGCGCGTGGGGCTATAAGGAGTATGACGGCATGAAATCGTGCCGTGATAGGTCGTGTTTCATGCGTTTTCGTCGTCGTAAGAGCAAATGGCGTGGATGATTTTTTGATTGTTGCTCATGCAGACGTTTCGTTGAACACCCCGTGGCGATGCCTGTAGGGGATGCGCCGTCGCGGGCTCAAAAAACCCGACGGGGCTTTTTTTGACCTTTGCTAAATCGTGTCCTATATTGAATCTGGCCGAAGCTACGGACCCGCCTTTCTGGCCGTTAAACATAACATCATGGTTGTAAGCGTCTGCGGTTGTCGCATGTGCCGATAGCCGCGGCTCGGCCTCCCCTCTCGCTCGGGTTTCGCCGCGCGCCAGACGCTTGGAATCGTGACGGAAGGAGCACATGCGACAGAGGTTGATCGGGCGCGTCACTTGGCTGCTCGTGCTGTTGCTGGCCGCTTATGCGGCGCCAGCGCAGGGGCAGCTTCGTTTTCTTCCGGCCCAGGACGCGCCGGCAACCGGTGAGTCTAGCGGCGACGGCATAGACGGCCTAATACGCCGTGCCGAAAAGCTCGAGTCTGAGCGCCGTTGGGGCGAAGCGCTGGCGGTCTACGAAGACGCGCTGCGCGAGCATCCCGACGAGCCCCTGTTGGGCACGAGGCACAACCTGGCCAAGATTCACTACGATCTCGGCCGACGCTATTCCGATTCGAGCTTTCTGCGGGCCTTGAATGCGATGACCGAACGACAGGCCCTGAGCCTGTACTCCGAGATTCTGGTCAAGATCGAGTCGCACTACGTAGCGGTCCCCGACTGGACCGCGTTGGTGGCCCGTGGGACGCAAAGCCTGAGTGTTGCCATCCGCGAGGCGGGCTTCCAGAAGCAGAATTTACGGGGCCAGCCGGTCGACCAGCTAGACGCGATCGTCGAACGGCTGCGCCGCACGGCGCAGGCCCGGCCGCTGCAAACCCGGCAGCAAGCCATCGACGCCGTGACCGCCACGGTGACGACAGCCCGGCAGCAGATGCAGCTTCCGCCTACCGCGATCGCTTTGGAATATGCCTGCGGCGCAATCGGCGCGCTCGACGCTTATTCGTCGTATTTGACCAGCGATCAGCTTAACGACGTGTACTCGCAGATTGAGGGGAACTTTGTCGGCCTGGGCATTGAGTTGAAGGTCAACAGCGGCTCGCTGCATATCGTGAAGGTGATTACCGGCAGCCCGGCCGAACGGGCGGGAGTGCACGCCGGTGACCGCATCGCCGAAGTCGATGGCAACAACACCGCCGATCTGACCACCGACCAGGCAGCCGACCTGCTGCAAGGTCAGGAAGGCACCGTCGTGCAAATTGCGATCGTGACGCCCGAAGGAAGCACTCGCCGGCTGAGCATCCGCCGCGAGCACGTCGACGTACCCAGTGTCGACGACGTCAAGATCATCGATCGCGATTACGGCGTGGGATACCTGAAGCTCACCTGCTTTCAGAAGACGACCAGCCGCGACCTCGACGCGGCCATGTGGAAACTGAACCGCGAGGGAATGAAGAGCCTGATTATCGACCTGCGCGGCAATCCGGGCGGACTGCTGACCTCGTCTGTGGAAGTAGCCGACAAGTTCGTCGACGAGGGGATCATCGTATCGACCCGCGGTCGCAGCCCGCTCGAAGATTTCAACTACACCGCTCACAAGCCTGGCACTTGGCGCGTGCCGCTGGTCGTGCTGATCGACGGCGAGAGCGCCAGTGCCAGCGAGATTTTTGCCGGCGCGATCAAGGACCATCACCGCGGTCAACTGGTCGGTCAACGCAGCTACGGCAAGGGATCGGTGCAGGGCATCTTCCCTCTGTCCGCGGCCAACTCGGGCGTGCGTCTAACGACGGCCAAATTCTACTCACCCAACGGAAACCCGATCAGCAACGTCGGGGTAAAGCCCGACCTCGAGGTTCAGCGTGTCGCCAAGCCGGCCAACGGCCAGGTGGCCGCGGCAGATGCCAGCGACGCCATGCTGGACGCGGCCGTGCAAGCCGCCAAGCGGCAGACGGCCCAGCGGTAACTATTGCTGCGGTTGTTGAAAGCGGCTGACCAGCGACACTCCCCACTCGTGCATATAGCGCGACTTGCCCGTACTCTGAGCCCCCTCGGATGAAATGATGCTCCGCTGATCGGGCCGGAACTTGATGCCGAAGACGGCTTCGCGCGTTGGAAGCTGTCGCAGGACAGTCATCGTCGCCGCGTCCCAGATCGTGATGTGGCCCTCAAGCCCCGCCGTAACCAGCATCGTGCCGTCAGGCGACCAGTCGAGGACGTAGACTTCTTTCGCGTCGGTTTTGACCGTTTTGATCGAGTCGCCGGTGCGCGCGTCCCACAGTCCCACGGTGCCGTCCACATAGCCGACGGCCAGGATGTCTCCGCGGGGATTGAACGCCAATTCTTGCGAACTGTCCTTGTGCAGCCGGTACAGCTTGCGACCCGTGGCTACGTCGAAGACGTTGGTCATCGAGTTGCGATTGCCGACGGCGAGCAGCGCGCCGTCCGGGCTGAAAACGACCGAAAGCCCTCCGGTTACCTGCACGTCCAGCTCATACACCAAGCGCCCCGTCGCCACGTCCCAAACATGCGCATGGTCGCCATATCCTCCGGTGGCCAGCAACCGGCCGTCCGGGCTGAATGTCACGCTGGGCTGATCGTTCGGCGTGTGCAGCGTTCTCGATTCTCCGGTGGAGAGGTTCACGATTTCGGCGTCCTTGTTGTTTTCGCCCAAAGCCACCACGCCGTCTTGCGGGCTGAAGGCGAAGTCGATCCCTTTCTTCCCTTGGCCGACGGTCGCTACACGCACCAGCGTCCTCGATTCGCAGATGTTGACCTCTTTGTTGAACCGCACCAGCGCGACGCGGCTGCCATCACGATTCCACTCGATACGCCAGATGTCGTCGTCAAGCTGTTTGGAAACGACGCCAAGTCTTGACAGATTCCCGGGTGAAATCATCTCCCGCTGGAAGCGAATGCCAAGCCAGACGCCCGCCAGCGTGACCACGACCAGGACTGTCCGCAGGCTAAAGCGGAACCAGCGTCGCCGAGGCTTGACGGGAGGGACATTCAGTTCCAGCACGTGGGGCATCTGGGACGCAGGGACAACGTTGGATTTGTCCGCGAGATCGCTCATCGGTCGTAGTATAGCAGCGGGGGGATGGCTGGCTGTCCGCGCAAGGCAGCGCGATGCGTTGTCATGCCTAAAAACGAGGCGAAAATAGAGGACAAGCTTGAACGGAGCACGTTTTTTAGGCGTCAGGGTTACTCGGCCAAACAGCGAGTCGTGCCGTAACTTGCTGTGCGCTGGCAAGTTGTGGTTGCGATAGCAGTTCCGGCACATTGTTTGCGTTTGTGACTGGACTCGTTTTTGCCACAGGTTTTCGTAGTCCCTCTTTTTGCTAGGAGTTGACCTTTGAGCAGCGCTCGTCAGGAAGCCATTGCGGCGGTTACCAACTACAAGGCGAACGGGGCGGCCCTGGATTTCAGGCATACCCCATCGGCGACGTTGTTTGCCTCGAACGTATTCCACGACAAAGTCATGAAAGATCGGCTGCCCAAGGGCGTGTACAAAGCCTTGCAGCGGACGATCCGCCAAAACGAAAAGCTCGACTCGAGCGTGGCCGACGCCGTGGCTTCGGCCATGAAGGAGTGGGCCATCGACAAAGGGGCCACTCATTACGCCCACGTCTTTTATCCGCTGACGGGTCTGACCGCCGAGAAGCACGACAGCTTTTTGTCCCCCTCGAGCGATGGCAGTGCTATGGCTGAGTTTTCCGGAAAGGAGCTGATCCAAGGGGAGCCCGACGCGTCGAGTTTCCCTTCCGGCGGCATTCGGGCGACGTTTGAGGCTCGCGGCTACACAGCCTGGGATCCGACCAGCCCGGCGTACATTCTGGAAAACGCCAACGGCACGACGCTGTGCATTCCGACGGCGTTTTGTTCCTGGACCGGCGAGGCGCTGGACAAGAAGACGCCCGTATTGCGTTCGATGCAGGCGCTGAATCATCAAGCGCAGCGCATCTTGAAATTGTTTGGCCACGAAGATGTCGGCCCCGTGACCGCCACGGCTGGCCCCGAGCAAGAGTACTTCCTGATCGATCGCAACTTCTACTTTTCGCGTCCCGACCTGATGACCACCGGCCGCACTTTGTACGGGGCCAAGCCGCCCAAGGGCCAGGAATTCGAGGACCACTATTTCGGTGCGATTCCGGATCGAGTCTTGTCGTTCATGCTGGAGGTCGAGCGGGAGCTGTTCAAGCTGGGCGTGCCCGCCAAGACGCGGCACAACGAAGTTGCGCCCGCGCAATACGAGTTGGCGCCGCTGTTCGAAAACGCGAACGTGGCCACCGATCATCAGCAAACGATCATGCTGATGCTTCAAAAGGTGGCTCAGAAATACGGGATGGCCTGCCTTCTACACGAAAAGCCGTTCGCCGGCATCAACGGATCGGGCAAGCACGTCAACTGGGCGCTCGGCTGTTCGCTGGGCAACCTGATGGACCCAGGCGACAACCCGCACGAGAACGCGCAGTTCCTCGTGTTCTGCGCGGCAGTAATCCGGGCCGTACACTTGCACTCCGATTTGCTACGGGCCACAGTCGCTCATGCTGGCAACGATCATCGTTTGGGCGCCAACGAGGCTCCGCCGGCGATTATTTCGATCTTCCTGGGCGACCAGTTAACCGATGTGTTCGAGCAGATCGAAAAGGGAGGCGCCACCAGCTCGAAACACGCCGGCACGTTGACGATTGGCGTCGATACGCTGCCGCCGTTGCCCAAGCACGCCGGCGATCGCAATCGCACCAGCCCGTTTGCGTTCACCGGCAACCGGTTCGAGTTTCGCGCGGTGGGTTCCAACCAGTCGATTGCCGGTCCGTTGGTCGTGCTCAACACGATTATGGCCGAAAGCCTGGATTACGTTGCCACGATTCTGGAAAAGGAAACCGGCGGCAGTCCGAGCAAGCTCAACTCGGCCGTGCAAAAGCTTGTGCAGAGCATTCTATCGGAGCACAAGGGCATTATCTTCAACGGCGACAACTACAGCCCCGATTGGCACGAAGAAGCGGCCAAGCGCGGCTTGCCGAACCTCAAGAATACGATCGAAGCCTTGCCAACGTTGATTGCTCCCAAGAACATCGCCATGTTTGCCAAGTACGGCGTGCTGAGCGAACGCGAGATGCACAGTCGTTACGAGATTTACATGGAACGATACTGCAAAGATCTGAACACCGAGAGCCTGGCGGCGCTGAACATCGCCAAAACGATGATCCTGCCGGCCGCCTATCGTTACCAAGGCGAGCTGGCCGGAGTTGCCAACGCACTGAAAAGCGTCAACGGCGGCACGGTCCACATTGGCACGCTCGAAACGGTTTCAAAGCTGGTCGGCGAGCTGGAAAAAGAGATCGCCGGACTCGAAAAGGTGATCGACGACCACGGCGCCGGTGACCTGTTGACCGAGGCCAGACACTTTCAGAGAGAGGTGATTCCGGCGATGAAGGCCGTGCGCGACGTGGCCGACAAACTGGAAGGTATCGTCGCCGATGACCTGTGGCCGCTGCCGACGTATCGCGAGATGTTGTTTATCAAATAGCGCGTCGGGAAGCGTTCCCGGCACGCGTTCGGAAGATGCGCGTTTCGCCAGCCGGCGAGTCCCATGCCCGCGCGG
>CAZUPX010000249.1:0-3790 GCA_964622155.1 uncultured Planctomycetaceae bacterium
CGAACGAATCTCGCAGTACAGCGTCCTCGCGCGCTACTTCGACGCCTCCGCAACAGCTCAACCCGGCGGGACGTGGCTAGTACCTGACGGAAACCGCAAGTCGTCCAGGGTCGGCCGAGCGCGCTCGTTTCCAGCCTGCAGTCTACGACCTATTGTCGACAACCATTCACTCCGCGCGCGATGTCTTGGCCTCGGCGCCGGCGTCCAACCGGCCTGGCAGCGTGGCGGCGGTGAACCAGCCGATCATCATTTCTTCCCAGGTCTGCTCGCCGAAGCGAACCGTCTTGGTCGGATCGGGGTTGGCCGGGTTTTCCGTGGAGTTGTCGAAGTGTGCCTCGCAGCGGAGCACGGTGCCTTTGGGCATCAGCTTCGGCTCGGCCAGGATATAGTCGAGTTGCCAATTGAAATCCCAGCGGGGTACGTCGAGCAGCAGTTCGCGGCGGCCATCGGGATACGTGGCCTCATAACGGAATGACTTGCCGCGGACGTGCATGTGCGGCGTCATGCCGACCAGCATACGGTCATTTTGGAACCTGTGAATCGACGTGACTTTGTAGTCATTGGTCTTCGGCGGAATCGCGAACGCGAAGTTCACGGCCCAGCCCGATTCGATTTCCTGAACGACGTCCTTGCGGTCGCAGAACACCAGCCCGAACGAGCTCATGTCCTCTTGCGGTTTGCCGTTGGGCGTGTAGTGAATTTGCATGATGATCTTGGAGCCCGCCGGGACGCGTTTGGCCACGCCCTGGGGCGCCTGGTGCGGCGGCGCGCCGGGCGCGTAAGCCGCCAACAGCGACCCGCGTAACAGCTCGAACTCCTCGCCTGGCGGCTTGAGGAACACGAGAATGTGGTGCACAACGGCGCGGTTGCCCGGCCGGGCCTCGCTGGCGACCAGCCACTTGTCCTCGGTAAAGCCAGGATCCATCGTGAAGTGCTTGTAATCGACAACCCCCTCGGCCGGGACCTGAAAAGGCTTGTCGGCCATCTTCAGCACCATGTGCGGCTCGGGGATGTTCCAGCCTGCCAGAAACTTTCGCGGCGTAGGCAGGTCTTTCGGGTCGCCTTGCGGGCAACCGGCGTCGACCCACTCGGCGATCTGGCGCTTCTCCTCGGCGGTAAGCCGGGCGTCGTTGATGAACTTGCCGTGCGCCGGATCGGCGAACCAAGGAGGCATCCGACCCTGATCGACCACCTCGCGAATCGTCTCGCCCCAACCAACCGCTTCCTCATAGCTGGTCAATGCAAAGGGGCCGATCTCGCCCGCGCGGTGACACTCAACGCACCGATCTTGAAAGATCCGCGCGATGTGCTTGGAGTATGTGACGTCCCCCTCCTCGGCCTCGCGCACCCGGCCAATGAAACAACCGACGGCCGGCTGCTCGGCGACGCTGACTTCCTTGCCCGTTAGCACTTCGTCGATGGCCATGGCCAGGTCTCGCCGACCGGGGTGGGCCTTTGCCAGGCCTACGCCGTACTGGTCGTCGATGCGGCCGTGATAGCGCACAGCCCGCCGGTCATCGAGCAAAAATGCCTCCGGCGTGCGGGTGGCGCCGATCTGGTCGGCAACCTTATTGAGCGCGTCTTTCAGGACTGGAAACGTGATGTCGTTGTTTTTGACAAAGGCCGCGATCTCGGCCGGTGAATCTTGCAAGTTGGAATCGACGGCCACGATCCGCACGCCCCGGTCCGCGTACTCGGCGGCCAATTGATTGAGCCGCGGCGCGTAGAGCTTGGCCAGCGGGCATTCGGTGCCCACGAACACGACGACGACCAGCGGTGCCTGGTCGAGTCCCGGAAGCGAGTGCTCCTTGCCGGACGAGTCCGGCAGTTGGAAGTCTGCAACTTTCTTGCCGACGAGCGTTGCGTGCTCACCGGCCGCCACACTAGGAGGCACCAGCGCGAACACAATGGCCAACGCAGAGAACGAAGCTCGAATGGAAATCCATGCAGACCGAGCCATCTTGTTCCTCCACTGAGTGCTTCGAGCCGGGTGACAATTGGGCAATCTCGAAACCAGTAAGTTCGTTGCCGCATCATAAGACCCAGGAACCGACTTACCTGGGAGCGCCCTTAAGGCTAAGTAATTGTAGAATCGCCGGCCGCAAAAGTTAATACCGACTGCGCGGGGCCGGGGTTTCGGACGAGGGGAATCTTGACTAAGAAATGCGACTTTACGGCGAAAGTCCGCACGAAGTGCTCGCTTGCGCTCCACAGACAGAATTCCCGGCCGCGATCTCAGGATTGCTTGACCGGCTGGTTCCAGGTACGGCCCTTGCTGGCAGAGGCGACAGTGAACAGCGTGGCCATCGCTTTGTGGTCGCTCGAACCCATTTTGGCGCTCAAGACGCGCTCGATTTCGTCGGCCGACATATTGCGCTGGATCATCTCCATCTTCAGCGTGGCCTCCATGTCGTCCTTCTGCGATTTGCGGCGATAGATGGTCGTCACGATGCTCAGCAACACGGCGAACGTTCCGATCACCGCCACTAGGCCGATACCCATTCCGAACAAGACAAAGAAGTCCTCGCTGATTTGCGCGTTGAAAATCGTGTCCATTGTTTGCCTCGCTTGGCTTGTCGTTCGTCCCTTAATGATTCATTCGCTGGCCGGCGGCGAATCTTGTCGGTCTCTGAACCAACCCTGCATCCTAGCATGAGATGAGGCGTACGGCACGTGTCCGTCGTGCTTCAACTCGCCTTGCCGGCCGGGAAATCACGGCCTATATTGGCCTGCTTCCGCCCTTGCGCGGCAAGTCGTCGGCCGGTAGAATGAGGATCTGCAGCGATCGGCCGGGGTCGCACCGCCTAAGGCCGATGTCGTTGGCCCGGCTTCGGCGGCATCCCTTGAAGCATACCAAAACCATTCTTTTGCTTGCGTAGATTAGGAACGATTGCCATGACGATGGACAAAAGCTTGCGGATTCGCCGAGGACTGGCCCGCAGCCGCAGCGTGCTGACTCGTGCCGAGCGGGTTGCCCAATTGCTGCAGGCTGAACGCTGGAAGGAAGGCGACAGCGTGCTCGGCCTTCCGAAGGTTCGCGTCTACAAGCTGGCGATGAAGAAGAAAAAGAAGAAGAAGGAAGAAGGAGCGGAGGGCGAAGCCGCGGCTGCCGCCGGCACCCCTGCCGCCGCGCCGTCCGCCGAGGCCAAAAAGCCCGAAGGCAAGAAGGGCGAAGGGAAGAAGAAGTAGTCTGGAGGCGATTGTAGCTGGCCTCTGTGAGGTCGGAAGATCCGCGGGAACGTCCGGTGTCACAGACCCCGGCTACTGAGTCTTTGATGCGCGTACGACTTGAATACGCTCGCGACGGGTTGGAAGTCGAACTGCCCGACGAGCGCGTCGTCCGAACTTTGGCCTACAAGAATGTCGCGCCGCTCATGGACCCGCAAGCGGCGTTGGCCGACGTCCTCAAGCATCCCACCGGCACACCTCCCTTGGCCGAGCTGGCTCGCGGACGCAAAGACGCTTGCATCGCGATCTGCGACATCACGCGCCCCGTGCCCAACCAGATGATCCTGGAGCCGATGCTGGCCACGCTCGAAGCCGCTGGCATTTCGCGCGACCGAATCACGATCCTGATTGCCACCGGCTTGCACCGGCCCAACGAAGGCGATGAGCTGGTCGAGTTGCTGGGCGCGGAAATCGCGGCCAGATACCGCATCGAGAATCATCATGGCCAGGCGCTCGACGAGCACACTTACCTGGGAGACAGCCCGCGCGGAGTGCCGATCTGGATCGACTCGCGATACGTCAATGCCGACCTGAAGATCACGACCGGCCTGATCGAGCCGCA
>CAZUPX010000250.1:0-1607 GCA_964622155.1 uncultured Planctomycetaceae bacterium
GGCGGCGCCGTGCGGTTCTGGCACGATCAACTGTTCTGCAAGCCCGCGCATCACGGCGGCGTCGTAGCCTGGCATCAGGACTATTCTTATTGGACGCGGACTGAGCCGATGACCCACCTGACCTGCTGGATCGGGCTCGATGATGCCACGCGCACCAACGGCTGCCTGCAATACATTCCCGGCAGCCATCGCTGGCAACTCTTGCCGGTTACCGGGCTGGCCGGCGACATGAACGCGATTCAAACCGTGTTGTCCGACGAACAGAAAGAACAGTTCCGGCCGGTCGCCATTGAACTGGGGCGCGGCGAGTGCGCCTTTCACCATCCGCTCTTGGTGCACGGGTCGTTCGAGAACGCGACCGACGGACCGCGCCGTGCGACGGTGATCAACGTGTTTCGCGATGGGGTCTGTTCCGGCTCCGACGCCGAACTGTTGGCCGGCGTGCCCCCTATTGCCAAGGGACACAAGATGGAAGGACAATTCTTTCCGCTGTTGTATGATCCACAAACTTAGTCCGGGTGCCATGCTCACGCCGCGTGAGCATGCCAGTATCCTCAAGGAGTCAATCCTCATGACGCACACTTCATTGACGGCCACCGTTTTGTGTCGCTTCACAGTGGGATGCCTGCTGCTCTCGCTTTCACGTCTATCGCTGGCGGCCGACGCGCCGCTGGTCCCGCCGAAGACAGGCACGTCCGAGACCATCAAACTTTTCAACGGCCGCGACCTCGACGGTTGGGAGGGGCACGAAAAACACTGGTCGGTGCAAGACGGAGTGATCGCCGGTAAGAACACCGAGCCGGTCAAAGTCAGCACGTATCTGTTGACCAAACGCAAGTTCACCGACTTCCGCCTGGTGGTGACGGCCAGGCTGGTCCAATCCGAGATGCATTCGGGCGTTGCCCTGTGGGGACGCGTCGCACCCGATCACGGTGATCCGTTCACGTATGCGGGACACCTGGTAATGTTCCCTAGTGGCTGGGGTCTGTACGACCTGTACGGCCGGCAAGGTCTGGGCGTCGACGCCGCGACGGCGATCAAAGTCGGCAAGCAGCACGATTGGAACGATCTGGAGATTCTTGCGCAGGGCAATCGCATTCGACTGGTGGCCAATGGCGTGCAAGTGGTCGACTGGCGCGATCCCCAGCCTGACAAAGTCAAGGAAGGCCCGATTGGCTTGCAGCTTCACTCCAACATGGTGCCGCAGGAAGTGCAATTCAAAGGTCTCGTGCTGACCACGTTTCCGGAAGACAAACTAACGACGCTCAAACCTTGAGGATGCGGCGGCAAAACAAAGAGACTAAGACTTGCCACCGAGGACACCGAGAGCACAGAGACGAACGAAGTGAAACGCCTTACTGCCTTAACTCTTCTCTGTGTTCTCGGTGCACTCGGTGGCAAAAAGGATTCGTAGCAAAACGTAGACACACCATTCAGGTACGACTGTGAAACGCTCAACGCTCGGCAATCGTTTGTCATTCGTGGTCATCATCGCGCTCGTAGCTTCAAGCACCTTCGCAGCCGAGTCGAAAGTCGAGGTGCTGTGGCCGGCCGGTGCGCCCGGCGCAAAAGGGGACAGTGATAACGACAAGCCGACGTTGGCGATC
>CAZUPX010000251.1:0-4085 GCA_964622155.1 uncultured Planctomycetaceae bacterium
TGACGCCTTCGCCAAAGCGGGGCTTCGTCAATCCGGGTCGCCCCGGCCGACGCCCGCTCAACTACATGGCTCACGAGCATTTACCATGAACAGTTCCTTTCAACTGTTAAGATCAATCAGGCTTGCCTGACGCACCAGAGAGCACCGAGGGCACGGAGAGGAAATGCTTCAAGGACACTCGGAGGGATTGTTTTCACGGCTTTAATCGTCTCTGTTGCCTCGACGTCCTCGGTGGCAAGAATCCTCGTCTTGAATCAATACGTGCCTTCTTGGACCGCCCGCTGTGCTTCTTGCGCGAGTGCCGCGACCTGGCGATTGAAATTCGCAAAACGTTCGTCCTTGGTGAAACCCTGGAAGTAGCGGTAGTAGATCTGCTGAATGATGACGGCTACCTTGTACAGCCCGAAGGCGTAGTAGAACAAGACGTTGCTGGTGTCATAGCCCGACTTGGCTCCGTAATAATCCACCAGCTCGCGCCGCGTCATGCTGCCGGGCAGTTGCGTCGGGCCGAAAGCGTGCAGTTGCATCGAGGCCGGGTCCTTGGCTTCCACCCAATAGGCCAGCACGGTGCCGAAGTCCAGCATCGGGTCGCCCAGCGTGCACATCTCCCAGTCGAGCACGGCCACGATCTTCGTGAGGTCCGCCGGGTCGAGCATGATGTTGTCGAACTTGTAGTCGTTGTGCACCAGCGACGAGGCCGACTGCGGCGGCGTGTGCTCGGGGAAGTAGCCCATCAAAAACTCCATCTCGGGCACATCCTCGGTGCGGCAGGCGACGTAGCGCTTGTTCCAGCCCTCAACCTGGCGGGTGACGAAGCCCAGCGGCTTGCCCAGGTCGCCCAGGCCGGCCGCCTCGTAGTCGATGTGGTGGAATGCGACCAGGTTGTCGATGAACGCGCGATTCAGTTTTGCCGCCATCGGCGCGTCCATCGCAAAACCCTCGGGCAGCTTCCGCCGCAGCACCACACCATAGCGCCGCTCCATGCAGTAAAACGGCGCTCCCAACACCGATTCGTCCTCGCAATACACCACCGGTCGCGGAGCCGGGGCGTACACCTTGTGCAGTTTCGAGAGCACGCGGTATTCGCGTCCCATGTCGTGCGCGCTTTTAACGCGATTGCCAAACGGCGGCCGGCGCAGCACGAGCTCGAGATCGCCTAGCCGCACCAGATATGTCAGGTTCGACGCGCCACCGGGAAACTGTTCGACGGCAATCGGCCCGTGTGCATCAGGCACGTTGGCCAGCAAGTATCGCTCGAGCGACTCGGTGTTCAGTTCCTCGCCGGTCCGAACTGGTCTTGTGGTGTCAATGAGACTGGTCATGGCGACATCCTGGAAATATTCTTACCACAACGACACAAAGGACACGAAGTAGAACAACCATATTCTTGTTCCCTCCTTGGTGATCTTTGTGCCTTCGTGGTCAACTGTCCTCGTTCTCCGTATGATCTGCTCAACGAAACGTGACAAATGTCGGGTCGTCGAGGTGCGGATACGTGTTGAAACTCTCCAGGGTCAGCCGCTCGGGCGTGAACAGGAAATCGGTGATCGACGCGTTGCGTACCCGCCAGCCGAGCGTAAACGCGGTTTCATTCGAGCAACCCAAGGCGACTTGCAGGCAGACGGTCACGGCGCCGACCGAGGTAAACGCCGCCACCGTGCGCCCGCGCTGATGGCTACTGGTGATCCGCGCCAGTCCGGCCTCGACGCGGCTGCGAAACGCGGCCCAGGCCTCGATCTCGGCGTGCGCGATCTTGTCGTCGACCCACAGCATGACGACCTCTTCGAACATAAGCTGAAATGCGCGGGCCGTTTCGCGAGGGGTCTTGGCCGCGCGATATTCCGCGTGCAGTGGCTCGACGTGCGGGTGCGCGCGTGCGACGTCGGCCATCGCCAACTTGATGAACCGGTCGACCTGGTGCTCGTCGAACTCCCTCAGCATTTGCGGTTGCGGCCAAGGAAGCCCTGCCTTGGAAAAGGCTTCGCCGGCCAGTTGGGCCGTCTCGATCTGCCGCACACGCGGGCCGGTGTAGATCTCGTCGAACCGTACGCCTTGCTTCACCCAATACTCGCCCAACAGCCGAGCCTGCCGCTCGCCCAGCGGCGAAAGCTCGTCGTAGTTGTCTGAGAAAAACGAGGCCTGGCCATGTCGCACTAGTGCCAGCGTGCTCATCGATGAACGTCTCGCGTGGAAAGGCTGTTGGCTGAAGGCCAGCGAAAGCTTACGTCAACACATTGCCGTATTCAGCCTTGACCTCGGCTTGCAGCCGCCGCATGCCGCGCAGCCAGCGGTCGTAGTCGTTGGCCTTATGCGACATGTACTTGGCGACGACCGGATGCGGCAGGATGAGAAACTTTTCCGCGGCCAGTCCTTCGATGACCGCGTCGGCCACTTGCTCGGGCGTTATCGCCTCGGCCTTCAAGAACTCGGTGCCGGGACCGACGCCATCGCGCAGGAGCATGTTGGTGAATACGCCCTGCGGGCAGAGGCACGACACCCTGACTCCCTGGTCGCCATAGGTCATCGATAGCCACTCGGCCAACGCCACGGCCGCGTGCTTGGTCACCGCGTAGGGAGCCGATCCGATCGAGGTCAACAGTCCGGCCGCCGAGGCGGTCTGCAGCAAATAGCCTTCGCCCCGCTCGAGCATGGCCGGCAGCACCGCGCGGGCCGCGTACACGTGGGCCATGAAGTTGATGGTCCAGATGTTGTGCCACGCGTCGTCCGGCGCATCGACGCTGCCGCCAGTGGCGATGCCCGCGTTGGAGCAGAACAGATCGATGTGTCCAAACTTCCTGGTCGTCTCGGCGACTAATCGTTGGATGTCGGACTCACGGCCGACGTCGACTGTGACCGCCAGTCCGCCGATCTCGTCGGCCACTTGTTTGGCGGCGTCCCCCTCGCGGTCGGCCACCACGACGCCGCGGGCTCCCTCGGCGGCGAAGCGACGACACAACGCGGCGCCGATGCCATTGGCTCCGCCGGTGACGATGGCGATCTTATCTTTCAATTTCATGGAAGAGTCCTTTTTGGGTGCCATGCCCGCGCCTCGCGGGCATGGCACCCCGCACTCTGCGTGAGCAGGACAACCGGTTACTCGTGCTTCTTCAATTCGACTTTGGCAATCGCCGCACGGTGGACTTCGTCGGGACCGTCGGCCAGGCGGAGGGTACGCGCCGACGCCCACGCTTCGGCCAAGGGGAAGTCGCCGCAGACGCCGCCGCCGCCGTGCGCCTGGACTGCCCGATCGATCACGCGCAGCGTCATCGAAGGGGTGATGACCTTGATCATCGCGATTTCGGCCCGGGCGGCTTTGTTACCAACCGTGTCCATCATGGAGGCCGCCTTGAGGACCAGCAGCCGGGCTTGCTCGATTTCGATGCGCGAGTCGGCGATGTCGGCGCGGATTGTACCCTGATCAGCGATCGGTCGGCCGAATGCGACGCGGCTTTTCACACGCTTGCACATGAGCTCAAGCGCCCGTTCGGCCACACCGATCAGCCGCATGCAGTGATGGATGCGGCCTGGCCCCAGGCGGCCCTGGGCGATCTCGAAGCCGCGACCCTCGCCTAACAGCAAGTTCGAGGCGGACACGCGCACGTTTTCATAGTCCACCTCGGCGTGGCCGTGCGGGGCGTGATCGTAACCGAAGACGGTCAGCATGCGGCGCACCTTGACACCCGGCGTGTCCATCGGCACCAGGATCATCGACTGCTGCTTGTGCGGTTCGGCCTTGGGACTGGTTTTACCCATGAAGATGACAATCTTGCAGCGCGGGTCGCCGGCGCCGGAACTCCACCATTTTCGGCCGTTGATCACGTAATCGTTACCGTCGCGGACGATGCTCGATTGGATATTGGTGGCGTCGGACGAAGCCACGTCGGGCTCGGTCATGGCAAAGCAACTGCGAATCTCGCCGGCCAACAGCGGCTCGAGCCAGCGCTGCTGCTGCTCGGGCGTGCCGTACTGGGCCAGCACCTCCATATTGCCCGTGTCGGGCGCCGCGCAGTTGAAAACCTCGGGCGCCATGGGCGCGCGGCCCATGATCTCGCACAACGGGGCGTATTCCAGGTTGGTCAAACCGG
>CAZUPX010000252.1:0-2438 GCA_964622155.1 uncultured Planctomycetaceae bacterium
CCGACACCCCCGGCATTCCGGGAAAGCGTGAGAGTAGGCGAGCAGAACGTCTATACGCGGGCCAAGGAGCTGGTGGGAGACCGAAACCCGCGTGACGAGGAGTTTTCCATCCAGATGCGGGCGATGGACGCCGACAAGGGCGGGGCCGGCTTGGGCCTGCCTGTACTCGTGGCGCTCTGTGGCGCCTTGCTGAACCGAAATACTCGCGGCGGCACGGTAGTTGTCGGAGCGCTCAATCTCGGCGGGTCAGTGGAGCTGATCCCGAACGCGATTCGAATCGTCGAGCTGGCGATAGACAAGCAAGCACAGACGATTCTGATGCCGGTGGCGGTGAGGCGTCAGTTGAACGATTTGCCGGACGAGCTGTGGACCAAGATCAACATTGAGTTCTACAAGGACTCTGCGGACGCGGTGTTCAAGGCGTTGGTGGAATAAATCAATTCCATCAAGGACCTTGACGAAATATATCTAGGTAGATATGATGATCCGCCTATTCGTTCACGTTGACGCCGAAACCGACCTGGAGAAGCTTTGGGTGGTGGCCCCCAAAGCTGCCGCTCGAATCAGCGTACTACTTGAGGAATTGGAAGGAAATCAAGACCTTCTGGATCGTCTTACGCAACACGACTTTGGAAACCATCGGTCGGCCGATTTTCATGTGAGCAAATGGCTCAATCAATGGGACAAAGGTAAGGACCTCTGGCGCTTGAAGGTGTGGGACTTGGAGGACAAGGGACTCAAATATCGAGTCGTCTACGCGTTTCTGCCACGCAAATCGCAGTATCACGTGCTCGGCATCGTTTCCAGGGAATTTAACTATGACCCTCGCCATGAACTCTCTCGACGCATCGTCGCCGCTTACGAAAACCTCTGAGAAGCTTGTGCCGGTTCACGGCGCCGTCTCCGAAGCGACTTCGAAGGCATCCAAGTGCGTCGTGTTCATATTTGACGATCACGCCACGCGCGGGGTCGAGACGCCTCTCCATCATGTCGCGGTCGGCGATTTGGTTGCCAAGTGGGAGAAGGACGACACGCGCCGTAAGGAGATTGAAGAAGCGCGCGGCTGGGTTGCTGACACCTTTCATGCTGATGACGGCGATACCGTTCGCACGTTGCGGCTTCGCAAGGGTTGGTCGCAGGCCCAGCTCGCAAAGGCACTCGGTACAAGCCAGTCGCACGTCGCCCGCATTGAACGGGGCACCGAAAATCTAGCCATCGAAACCTGTCGTCGGCTGTGCGGCGTGCTTGGCATCGATATGAACGCGCTTGACCAGTCGTTGCGCAGACAGGAAGTCATCGTCCAGGCCAAAGCGAAGCAATGAACAGATACGTCCTCACAATTTTTTGTGACGACATCCGTCACGAGGTAGGTGGAAAGTTTTCCTACATCGGCGTCTACAGTGGGCAGATGTTCGTTCCGTCGTTTCCCATCACGCTGCCGAAACTTTGTCTCGCGATGAGCGTGATTACTTCCGCAGATACGCCGTTCCGCAAGTTGGTAATGCGGCTTCTCAAGGACGACGCTGTGTTGGCAGAAGCGGCGCTGGACGACACCCAGCTTTCCAATGCTGTGGAGGCATTCGCAGACGTTCCGGAAGATGAGCGCAGGGATCGGGTGCAGTTGCTGCAGTCGATGTTTGTCTTTTCGCCCTTCCAGCTCGAAGGCCCATGTACCCTTAGAGTGCGCATCGAAACCGAGTCTGGCGAGTTGCGTGGTGTCGGGTTGCGTATCGGCCAAGCCCCGGCAGAAAATCCCTCGGGACCATAAACGATCGCCTGGGGCAGTGATTGCGGCGCCGATTGTTAGGAGTGCTAACAGTTTGTGCCTGGTGATCGAAGATCGAGCGCCCGGGAACTTCAGTTGTGATTCGATAGTCAGATTGTCAACCACGAGAATAGCGAAGTCGTTGTATGGCTATCTCGCCCGACACCGCACCCAGCGACAAAAAATGTCGTTGGACTTTGCCGGACTGAATTGAATTTCGTTGGCTGTGTCAGCCCGCTTGATGCTCGTTACGCATTGCCCTTCGCTCGCAAGAGCGCCGAAACCGGCCTCATCTCCTGAAAGCCGGTGGCCGCAAGGCTCGGAGGTATCCGTAAGCCGCCGCCCCTCGGGGCATTCAGTCATGCGCATGACGCAATAGTTCGCGTTTCTGCCGCAATACGTCAGGCGCGCCAGCAAACGGAATTCCGTTTGCATCGGCGTCAACCTCGAACGGACTTTCTCTCCGTTTTCAGTCTGTACCGCTGCCTCTGCTAAACGTTTGGCGCGCCACCTGGGCGTCATTGCGTAAGGCATTGACGCCGACTGGCACCTGCGCTGCCTTGACGATTTCACGTGTGACGGCAGCGAGGGCTGCGATAGTTTCCGCCGGGAGTTGGTGCGGATAAAAGGGCATATCGCGAAAATTTTCGACGATGAGACCAGCGATGGCATA
>CAZUPX010000253.1:0-15839 GCA_964622155.1 uncultured Planctomycetaceae bacterium
GGCATGCGATCGTTATCGTCGCGGTAGTAGCGCTCATGCTTGGGATTGCTGATCATGCCCACGAGCCATTCGCGCGAGCCATAGCCGGTCAGGTCGGGTGCCGAACCCAATTCGCCCTGATCGCGAAACTTGTGGCACGACACGCAGCGGTCATCGGCCTCGATCAGTTTTCGCCCGCCATCGATGCGCGCCGCATCCTTCTCGTCGGCGTCGATCTGGCTTTTGAGCTGCGCTTCGGCCGAAAGTGCGGCAACGATGTCGCTGACTTCTTCGGTCGGCCAATCGGTCAGTGTCTCGGTGACAAAGCTGACCATCTCGCCATCGGCGTGAGCCGTGTTGCCAAAGTAGTGGGGCCCATTGATCCGCTTGGGATCGAGCAGTCCGGCGATCCACGCCCGGCTGGCAAAGCCGTACAAGTTGGGCGCCGTGGACTTTTCCTTGTGATTGTGATTCTCGACACCAGACGCCTCGCTTTCGGGCGCCTCGTGCGTATGGCAATTCGCGCAGTTGTAGCGGGCGAAGAGCTTGGGGCCTTGCGTCTTGGGGTCGTTGCGCAATAACGTGATCGCGCCGGAGAATGGAATTCCTGAGCCCGCCTCGGCCAACGTCACGACGCGCTTCGCTTCGACTTCGGCATCCTCGACGGCCTTGAGGTAGTCTCGGGACTTCTTGTAGCGCTCGAAAGCGGCCAACTCCTTATCGTACTGCTTGATTTTTGTGGGGTCATTGTCAAAATGCGCCGCAATCTTCTGCTCATCGGTTCCGACCTCGTCAAACGTCTTTTGCACCTCGACAAATTGTCCCTTGTCGGTCCACGTCGCGCGGTAGTCTTCGTTGAATGCCGCCCCAGTCAACACCACGATCCCGCCCAATAACACCAGCGATAGCGCGATGTTGAAGCGGTGCCCCAATTTCCACCGGCCAACAAGCGGCATCAGGAACAAAACCAGCAAGACCAGCGAGGGAATGGCGACCGCGCCCAGCAATTCGCCGTCCGCTCCCCAACCCTCGAACAGCTTGAGGAACTGGAACAGGAACAAAAAGTACCACTCGGGTCGAGCGGCCGAATAGGGATTCGACGGGTCAGCCGGTGCGCCCAGCTCCGCTCCCAAGTGAACCGGCTCGACCGAACCCTCGTGCGAGCGGAACAGACTGATCGGGTGTACCACCAACACCAGCACGACTAGCAGCACGGCCAGGCAGGCCACGGCGTCTTTCAACACCTGGTCGGGCCAGAACGTTGTGTCTGGTCCATTGGACGGCTGGTGAACGCAGATACCATGGCGGCGAAACAATGCAACGTGCAACACCAGAAACGCGACGAGCAGGCCCGGCAGCACGCCGGCATGCAGCGCGAAGAATCGAGTCAACGTGTAATGACCATAGTCGGCGCTGCCCACCACCAACTCCTGCAACGATGGTCCGATCCAGGGTACGACGCTAAGCAGATTGGTGGCCACACGCGTTGCCCAATAACCCTTCTGATCCCAAGGCAATAGGTATCCGGTCAGTGACAAGGCCAGCACGATCTGCAACAGCACCAGCCCGATCCAAAAGTTTATCTCGCGCGGAGCACGATACGCACCGTCGATGACGACTTGCATCCAGTGCAACACCATCAGGATCACCATGGCCTGGGCCATAAAGTGATGCAGTCCGCGCAACAGCCAGCCGCCTTGAATCTGGTACTGAATGAAGTACACGCTCTCCCACGCGGTTTGCGTGCCGGGGCTGTAGCACATCCACAGAAAGATTCCCGTGATGACTTGCACGGTAAACGCGAAGACCAGCGTGCTACCCCACACGTATCGCCAGCGGGCACCGCCCGGAATGCGTTCGTAGAGTGCTTCGTGAACGAAGCCTCGCATGCCGGTCCGGTCGTCGAGCCAGTTGAAAAGCGCCTTCACTGTTTGGCCACTTTTTCGGTTTTTCCGCTGTAGAAGCTTTGGAACCGGACAAGGATCGCTTCGTTCTGCACCTTGCAATCCAGCGTGTCCATTGCTCGCGGACTCGGGCTCGGGTCGATAATCTTGCCGTCGAGCGTAAACGAGCTGTTGTGACAAGGGCAGCGAAACGTGCTCGACTCGGAATCATAGCCGACAAAGCAACCCGCGTGCGGGCAGGTGGCAGTCAGGCACTCGATGGCTTTCTGCCCCTCGGCGCGTCTCAGATAAACGGCGCCGATCGGCTCGCGCGAACGGTTCCAGGCGTCGACCCGCTCGGCCACCACGGGAAACTCGCGCGGAATGCCATCGTCGGGCACCGCGTCCAGAGTCGCCACGCGAATCAGCTTGCCGCCAGGGCCGCGCCGCCACAACGGATCGAAGAACACGACCAGCGCACTGGCTAACGGCGCCGCCAGAGCGATCGCACCCACCGCGATCGCGGCGACTTGAGGCCAGAATCCGCGGCGGGTGATCGTTTGCGCCGGAGGTTGCTTTTGTGGCGGTTGTCTCGGCGGCAAGCTGGGATCAATTCGTGTCATGACCAGGTGCCTCTTCGCAACCCACTCCTTGGATTCAACCGGCGGCGGACGACACTGCGGTAGCGGCTGTATTCAGCCAGTCAAATACTGCGGCTGTAATTAGCCGGTGAAACGCAATCAAGCGTCAATACGGTAGGCGGGTAACAGGCGGGCGCTTCTTCTGTGTCCACTCGGCGCTGGCACGCTTCGCTGGAATACGATTATCGCATGGCCGCGCGCACCGCGTCAAGCACCTTCTGCTGCGCCAGCGGCCACGGCAGGTTTACAGAGGCGCCGGCCGCCGCCTTGTGTCCACCGCCGCCAAATGCTTTGGCCATTTCATTGCAATCGAACTGCGGCGTGCGGCTGCGAAAACTTAATTTGAAGCCACCGCCCGGTTGCTCAACCAGAATCACCGCCACCTCCGTGCCACCAACCGACAAGGTCATGTTGATCACGTCCTCGGTGTCTGATGGCAAGGCGCCGGTCGCATCAAAGTCTTCCTTGAGCGCCGCGGTGTGAACGAGTCGACCATCGAGCTCGGTCTTGGTGCGCGTCAGAATCCGGCCGCGCAACTGGACGCGCGCCAGCGAGTCTTGCTCGTACAGCTCGGAAAAAATCTCACTGGGCACGGCGCCCGCGTCGATCAACTCCCCGGCCGAGCGCAGCGTGTTGCCCGACGTCGAGCCGAAGCGAAACCAGCCGGTATCGGTGGCGATGGCTGCAAACAGAGGCTTGGCCATGGCCGCGGTCAGTCGTACGCCCAGGTGATGGGCGGCCTCGAGCACCAGGCGGCCGGTGGCTTCGGCCTGCGGATCCTTGAACAGCTCGGCCCCCATGTCATCCTCGCCGATGTGATGGTCGAGGATAAGTTTGTGGGCCTTGGTCGCTCGAACGACTTCGGCCATGGTGCCCAACTGGGCCCAGGCGCTCGTGTCGAGCACCATCAAGACCTCAAAGGCGTCCAGTTCTCGCGGCTCGACGTCGACGCCGAGCGCCTTCAGTCGGCCGGTCGGATCGATGAACGCCAGATTTGGCGGTGTCTTCTGCGCGTTGACAATCATCACGCTCTTGCCGAGCGATTCCAGCACGCCGGCCATACCCAGCTCGCTGCCCAAGGCGTCGCAGTCGGGTCGAATGTGACTGGTCAGTAAGAAGCGATCGTGAGAGTTGATGAGCTGGACAAAGCGTGACCAATGAATTGGCATGAATTAGGACTCGACGTTTTCGAAATGTTCGCAGGCGCGGCGTGCCGCGGCAACATCGCTTGACAACTGCTGTTTAAGTTCTTCGACGCCTGCAAAGCGTTGAATGTTTCGTACGCGAGTCAGAAAGTCAACCTCGACCACCTCGCCGTACAAGGGTCCGCGGTCCCAATCGAGCAAGTGCGCCTCGACCTTCAGGGCCCCTTCGCCGAATGTCGGATTGGGACCGATATTGATTGCGGCGGGCCAGCGCGTGCCGTTCACCCAGCTGCGACCGCTATAGACGCCCGGACCCGGCAGAAGTGTGTCGATGGCATCCAAATTGGCCGTGCCCACACCCAGCTTGAGTCCACGTCCCGCGCCGTGGACGACCATTCCGCGGATGCGGTAAGGTTCGGTCAATAACTCGCAGGCCTTGTCGACGGAGCCTTCGCTAAGCAATTTACGAATTCTCGAGCTCGAGACAAATTCTCCATCGACCACCAGAGGCTCGACGATCTCAAGCGGCATTCCCGCTTGGGCCGTGAGCTGCTTGAGTACCTCGATCGTCCCAGCTCGACCGCGGCCGAAGTAGAAATTCGGGCCTTCAACCATCGCCCGAGCGTCAAGCTGGTCGCGCACAATGCGCTGGAAAAAATCTTGCGGTTCCAGGTGCAATAGCTCTTCATCGGTCGGATAGGCGATCACCGCGTCGACACCCATTTGCGCCAACAATTGGGCCTTGCGATCGGTCCACGTCAACGGGGGCGGGGCCGCGGCGGGCCGCAGGATGCGGACCGGATGCGGGTCGAACGTGAAGATCACGCCCGGCCCGCCGAGTTCGCGCGCTTTGGCGATCACACGCGCGACGATCCGCGCGTGCCCCCGGTGCACGCCGTCAAAGTTTCCGATCGCCACCGCCCCACGCTTCAACTCGCCGGGCAGGTACGTTAGTTGACGCAACAGCTTCACAATAGCGACTTCACATGCGAACAAGCGGCGGTAGTCATCAGGGAGAATTATGAAATGCACGGGTAATCGGGGTCAACCAAGGAAGTTGCTCCGAATCGCTAAGCGTAGGACCGCCACGGCGGACCTAGAATACTTTTCGGTGCCTAATTCGCACACCAGCGTGCGGGGTGCTTCCTCGCATAACAGGCGCCTATTATGCTATTCTTTACCTGAGTGGTGAGCATTCCAAGCCATGTTGGATGTTACATGGAAGAAAAGCAGTTTTTCCTTTCGCCCGAGTTGGCGTATCGCCTGGCGGCGATTGACATCGGCACCAATAGCATCCGCTTGATCGTGGCCGAGCCGCTGCGCGGGGGGAGTTATCGCATTCTGGACGAAGAGAAGGAATCGACCCGGCTCGGCGAGCAGCTCAGCAAGACGGGTCGGCTCGATCCGCTGGCGATCGACAAATCGCTGGCCGCGCTGCGGCGGATGAAACAGATCGCCGAAGGCTTTCAAATCACAGATCTCAAGACGATCGCCACCTGCGCGGTCCGCGAAGCAGCCAATGGCGATGACTTCTGTCGACGGGCACGCGAAGAGTTGGGCATCGACATTGAGGTCATCGGCGCCGAGCAGGAAGCGTTGCTCGCGTTCGCCAGCGTGCAGCGGGCTTTCGACATCCAGAATCAACACGTGGCCGTGGTCGACATCGGCGGCGGCAGCACGGAGATCGTGCTGGCCTACGGCAACCACGTGGAAGCGGTCTACACCACGCAATTGGGCGCCGTTCGACTGTCAGAGGTTTACACCGACACTGCCTCGGTCGAAGGCTTTCAAAAGCTTATGGAAGGCATCGACCGCCACCTGCTCAAACACACCAGGAATCCGGTGTTCGTACCGCACACCGTCTTCGGCTCCGGCGGAACCTTTACCAGCCTGGCCGCCATGACCATGGCGGCCAAGGGACAAAGCGCAATGCCGGTGCGCGGTTACCAGATCAGCCGCGCCGAAGTGCGGCACCTGTTGGATCGGCTTCGCAAGATGCCGCTGAAGGACCGTGCCAGCGTGCCCGGCTTGAGCATCGACCGCGCCGACATCATCGTCGCCGGCCTGGCAATCATCGATCGGATCATGGACCGCTTCGAGGTCAACGTTGTCCAGGTGCACAACCGCGGCGTGCGTGACGGACTGCTGCTGACGATGATCGATCAGAGCCTGGGCCCGCCGATCGAGAAGCCGCACGACCGAGAGGCGGCGATTGAGCGGCTGGCCGCCAGTTGCGGCTGCGAGTTGGCCCACAGTCGCCACGTGGCCTTTCTGGCCGCCTCGATCTTCCGGCAGTTGGCTCCCACGTTTGGATTTGACCCGTTGGACTGCGGATTGCTGGAAGCCGCGGCGCGGTTGCAGGACGTGGGCTACCTGATCAACTACGATCAGCACCATAAGCACAGCTACCACCTCATCTTGCACAGCCGGCTGGAAGGTTTTCAACCGTACGAGTTGGAGCTGGTCGCCAACGTATCGCGCTACCACCGCGGAGCCGATCCAAAAAGCAAGCACGAGAACTTTCGCCAGCTCAGCGAATCCAATCAGCGACGAGTCAAGCAATTGGCCGCGATCTTGCGCGTCGCAGGAGGACTTGACCGCAGCAACACGCAACAAGTGTCTGGCGTGATCCTGGAGTGGACGGCAAAGGATGAGCTGCTGATGCGCGTTGTCGCGAAAGACTTCCCCGAGGTCGACGTCTGGGGTGCTCGTAAGCGTGGCAAGTTGTTCGAGAAGGTGTTTGACACACACCTGACCGTCGAATGGGACGCCGAATCCAAGTCGCGCGACGCGTCGCACGATGGCCCGATGAACGGTGACGGCGAGTCCCGCGCAGGTGCGACTTCTGCTAAGAAGTCTGCTTCCAAGCGCGCGGCAGATACGTGATCAGGTCGCTGGCGATCAGCGAGACCTGGCCAAGGTCGTCCGCGGCCAGGTCGCCAGCCAGTCCGTGAACGTACGCGCCGAGTCGCGCGGCGTCAAAGAAACTTAGACCCTGGCACAGGATGGCCGTGATGATGCCGGTCAACACGTCGCCGGTTCCACCGGTGGCCATTCCCGGGTTGCCAGTGAGATTGATCGCTGTTTGCCGCCCGTCGCTGATCACCGTGCGATGTCCCTTGAGGACGACAATCGTGCCGGTGCGCTTGGCAAACTCTTGGGCCAGACTCTCGCGCAGGTCAGAGGGAATCGTTTCGCGGCCGAGCAGTCGTGCAAACTCGCCTGGGTGCGGCGTCATGATTCTCGGTCCCGCGTGTATATCCAGCGACGCGGGATTTTGGGCCAGCGCGTTGAGTGCATCAGCGTCGACAACCAACGGTTGCGTCAAGTCGCGATAGAGCCGCGTGACCAGCTCGACCAACTCACTCGAACGCCCCAGGCCCGGGCCGCATGCGACCGCGGTCGCTTCAGCGGCCGCCTCGGCGATGAGGCTGCGCGCTGAGCCTGCGATGCGACCTTCAGCATCGGCCGGCAGTGGAATGGTCATTGCGCTCGGCTCGAACGATGCGACGGTCGGCTGGCAGACAGCGGCTGTGGCGATTTTCACCAGTCCCGCACCGCTGCGCAGCGCAGCCATGCCTGCCAGTGCAATCGCGCCCGCCATCCCTCGCGAGCCGCCGATCAACAGCGCGCGGCCGAAGTCTCCTTTGTGGCTGTCGGCCGATCGCGACGGCAAACGCACCAGGTCAACAGGAGGCCCATCCGATGGATTCATGGCAACTGTGGCTGAATTGCTAGGATCTCGCACTCGCGACACGCGTGGCGATCAAGCCCGCCACATACCCGCCTTTGAACCCAGCGTCGATATTGACCACCGAGACGTTGGCCGCACAGCTATTGAGCATGCTTAACAGCGCCGCGAAGCCGCCAAGGTTTGCGCCGTAGCCGACGCTCGTGGGTACTGCAATCACCGGGCAAGGCACGTGCCCACCGACGACGCTGGGCAGCGCGCCCTCCATACCCGCGACGACGACGACTGCGTCGACTCCTTCCAATTCGTTCAAATGTTCGAGCAGTCGTTGCGGTCCGGCCACGCCGACGTCAAAAATCATCGTCACTTCAGCGCCCATCCATTGCAGCGTTTCGCGCGCTTCCTCGGCAACCGGCAAATCGCCGGTGCCCGCGGTGACAACTGCCACGCGGCCGTGTCGCTCGCGGGCCTGTGCGCCGCTCACCCAGGGTGCGATGCGAAGCGTCCGCGCGACGCTGTTGTACCGGGCCCCGGGAAACTTGGGCAGCAGCGCGGCTCCTTGTTCCGCGCTGATTCGCGTCGAGAACACGTCGATGCCTTCAGCCAACATCCGCGCAAAGATTTTTTCGAGCATCTCGATGGTCTTGCCCTGGCCGAACACGACCTCGGGAAAGCCGCATCGCCGCTGACGATCCAAGTCGACTTGGACCTCCCTCAAGTCGGCCGTTGCCGGATGCGTGATCTGGCGCAGAAACTCATCGGGCACGAGCTTGCCGTCGAGCAATTGCCTGGCCAGGTCTTCTAACTCGCGAACATTCATCCTTCTAATACTAACCAGACGACGGAGATTTGACCACCTAGGTCACTAGGTGGGTGCTAAGCGCGGTGCTGCCAGCGAAATCGAAGGATTCCTCGACTTTCCTTCAGAAGAAAGCTCGCGCGGCATCGCGCCACGTAGTCGATGATCAGGTCAGTCTGATCAAGAGGACATCGCGAAAGAACTCTTGGGCGATGGTCGTGGCATCGATCGATCGGTCATAAACTTCTTCTTGCTTATCGTGATCGAACCGCACGCGTACAAATTCTTGGTCAACAACAAATATCTGGCGGATTGAGAGCGGCGTAGAAAACGCCTCGCTAAGGCGCCGTGCAGTATCCTGCCTGCCTTCTTGCTCGCTAATTAGAAGGCACGCTCGTGGCTCAGATCGCTCTTGTTCTGTATCGACGTCAGACCAAAAATGCTTTCCAAAAAATAAAATGTACGTTAAGTAATTCCCTTCACGGCGAAAATTGAGCTTGAAGTACCATGTCTTCGAAGCAGACAGGCCGGCCCGTATATTTTCCCAAACGGACTGCTCAATGATGTCGTAGGGAAACATCTGAACTTCGACCTCTGTCGAAGCGTGGGTGACGGTCGAGGCACATTGTTCAAATTCATAGCGGAGCTCTTCCATCTTTCTCGACCATCGCAGATATGCGAGTCTTCTCTTCTCCGCTGAACGGGCACTGGACTCCGCAACGACATCCCGTGCCCATTGACTCAGCGCGTCGGCATCTTTCTGAGCGCTTAGGTACTTATCAAACGTCGATGCGACTCGCCGCGTTACCAGTTGAGTGAGAGGGTTGAAGTCTCCTCCATCGGCCGCCGCGAGCGCTTTTAGGTATTCCGTCTTGTTTTCGGGCGGGATGATAGCGCACGTCAATTTGCCCCGGAAAAGAACAAGATCTTGCCACAGTCGAGCGATTCGCCCATTCCCATCCATGAATGGATGAATGCTCGCAATTGCCCAATGGGCCCATGTTGCAAGGAGGATTGTGTTGACTTCGTCGACGCCTGTTAGTTGTATCAGGAACTCGTCAATCAACTTTGGAACATAAGTATGATCAGGCGGTTGGTACTTCGCTCCACGAATCATGATCTGCTCATTTCGGAATCGTCCAGCCCAGTCGTCGTTGATGCCTCGATACAAGAGCCGGTGCAATTCTAGAAGCTCATTGACTGTGTAAGGGTTGGATGCACTCAGAAGGTGCGACTGCAGATGCTCGATTGATTGCCCGAGATTGACTACTTCTGTTGCTTCGCGCTTTCGTCCTACCATGATGTGACCGGTGCGAAGTGTTTCGATAGTCTCACCAAGGTTGAAAGTGTTTCCTTCGATCGCGTTACTACTATACACCCGTTCGCCGAGAAGATCGCGCTGGACAGATTCGATGATTTTGGCTGGCAGCGGACGCAGTTCATTCACCTTCCGCGCAGTTTGATCGACGTCGTTCAAGAGGGCCTTCGTGACGTCGTCGAGTACGATTTGGTCGACAGATTTAAGTTCCATGGTGTCCTCTCAGGCCGAAACAAACTGGGCCGAACGCGTCGCATTCAACCAGAGACAGCAGTTGACGACACAGGGTTCGATAAACGACGGAACTTCATTATGGCAAATCTGCGGAACTTCATCGTCGTGACCGCGACGCTGCATTCGCGGCTTCTGAACTAGGCGTCATTCTTGGGTTTGGAGCGTCTTGAAGCAACCAAGCCTGATGTATGGCGGTAATCTAGCCGCCATAGCGAGAGGAAAAATGGTTAAAGATTGAGTTTGGTCCCCGGCCTTTTCAGGCTTGTCAGAAACGCCGCGCGATGTTAGCAATTGGCTTCCGAAACCCTGTTTATTTCCCGACTCGCCTATTTTCCCATGAGCCGCTACGCCGCCCGACGTGACAAGCTCCGCCGTTCGCTTCGCCAGGCGGGGGTCGACTCCCTGCTGGTTACGAACTTCATCAACGTTACGTACCTCACCGGCTTCAGTGGCGACGACAGCTACATGCTGGTGTTGCCGAAGGGCGAAGTGCTGGTCAGCGATCCGCGGTACACAACCCAACTGGAACAGGAGTGCCCGGGGATCGAGGCCTCGATTCGGCCGCCAGGCGTCGGCATGGTCGAGGCGGTAGGGCAGGTTGCCAAGCGAGCTCGTATATCGAAGCTCGGAATCGAAGCGGCGTCGATGACTGTCGCGCTGCGCGACCTGATCGCCGCGGCACTCCCGAAGGTGCCGCTTGTGCCCACCAGTAGCCTGGTTGAGCGGCTGCGGGTCATCAAGGATCGCGACGAGGTGGCTGAGATTCGGCGTGCGATCTGGGTTGCCGAGCGGGCATATGGTGTCTTGCGGGCTTCTCTGCGAGCTGAGCGGACCGAGAAGGAAGTGGCCGACGAATTGGAAAATCAGATTCGCCTGTATGGCGGCAAGGCATGCAGCTTTCCGCCGATCGTGGCGGTTGGCGCGCGGGCTGCGCTGCCGCACGCCCGACCGACCGACCAGACGATCGGTGCCGATGACTTCGTGCTGGTCGACTGGGGAGCCAACGCGAACGCCTATATGAGCGACTTGACTCGCGTTTTGGTGACCGGTAAAATATCGACCAAACTCGAACGGATATATAGAGTTGTGTTATCGGCCCAGGAGCTGGCCATCGCCCATATCCGAGCCGGCCGGACCTGTCACGAGGTCGATCGGGTCGCTCGCGAGTTCATCAGCAAGGCCGGTTTTGGACGCAACTTTGGCCACGGTCTCGGGCATGGCATCGGGCTGGAGATTCACGAAGCACCGCGCTTGGCCGCTGGCGAGCATCTGAAGCTCGAGGCCGGCATGGTCGTTACGGTTGAACCGGGAATCTACTTGCCCGGTTGGGGCGGCGTGAGGATTGAGGACGACGTGCTGGTCACGAAAGGGGGCTGTCAGGTGCTGACGACGGCGGCCAAGGATTGGGAAGACGCCATCGCCCCCTAAAGGCCAACAGACCACGGAATTGGGTCAGACGAGATAGGGAGTTGCCATGATGTCGGCCTCGGGCTCCAAAGAAGGGGATATTTTCGACGTCAAGCGCATCCGCCGGCTCGTCGAGTTGATGAACGAGCATGAGCTGGCCGAGATCGACTTACGTCAGGCCGACCAGCGAATCCGGCTTCGCAAGGGCGGAGAGCCGGTCGTTACGGTTGGCCCGACGCAGCCCGCGGTGGCGGCCAACTCGGCCCCCAGCGACGTTCCGCCGGCTGCGGCCGCTGCCCGCGCCGAGCAAGATTTGTTGGTGATCAAGAGCCCAATGATTGGGACTTTCTTTGTTTCGCCGAGTCCCGAAGCTCCACCCTTTGTGAAGGTTGGGGATCACGTCGGTCCGACCACGACGGTATGCATCATCGAGGCCATGAAGGTCTTCAACGAGATTCCCTCCGAGGTTTCCGGCCAGGTGGTGACGGTGCTGGTCGACAATGGCGAGCCGGTCGAGTTTGGCCAGCCGCTGTTTAAGATCGATCCGCACAAGTAGGGTTCGTGCCCGGTGGCCGACCGTTCCGCGCACGCTCGGGCCCGGCGATCCATGACGGTGGTTTGATGTACAAGAGAATCCTGGTTGCCAATCGCGGTGAGATTGCGCTGCGCATCATTCGCGCATGCCGGGAGTTGGGTGTCGAGACGGTCGCCATTTTCAGCGAGGCCGACCGCGGCGCCGCGTACCTGGACCTGGCCGACGAGGCGTATTGCGTCGGCAGCGCCAAGGGCGCCGACAGTTATCGCAAGATCGACCGCGTGATTAGCGCCGCGGAAATCGGCAATGTGCAAGCGATCCATCCCGGCTACGGGTTTTTGTCCGAGAACGCGCACTTCAACGAAGTCTGCCGCAGTTGCAAGATCGACTTCATTGGCCCTTCGCCGGAGGCCATGGCTCGGCTGGGCGACAAGAACGCCGCGCGCAAGCTGGCACGCGATGGCAACGTGCCAGTCGTGCCGGGTTCCAATGGACTGGTTAAGGATGAGGCCGAAGCGCTCCGCGTGGCCCATGAAATCGGTTTTCCAGTGCTCGTAAAGGCTTCGGCAGGCGGCGGTGGGCGCGGGATGCGCGTGGCGCTAAACGACCTGGCGCTCAAGGCAGCGCTGCAGCAAGCGCGCACCGAGGCCGAAGCGGCTTTTGGCGACGGCAGCATTTACCTGGAGAAGTACATCGAACATCCGCGGCACGTCGAGGTGCAGGTGCTGGCCGACCATCACGGAAACGTCGTGCACCTGTGGGAGCGAGATTGCTCGACACAACGCCGCCATCAAAAACTGATCGAAGAGAGTCCCTCGCCTCATTTGTCGAGCGAGACGCGCGAGGCCATGTGTGCCGCGGCCGTGCGCCTCATTCAGGCGGCAGGATATACCAACGCCGGCACCGTTGAATTCATCGTCGACGGACAAGGTAATTTTTATTTCATCGAGGTCAATGCGCGGATTCAGGTCGAACATCCAGTGACCGAAATGGTGACGGGTGTTGATCTGATTAAGTGGCAAATCAGGATTGCGTCGGGCGAGCCGTTGGCGTTTCGGCAGGAAGATATCGTCGCGCGAGGGCACGCCATCGAGTGCCGCATCAACGCCGAAGACCCGGCAAAAGGATTTCAGCCCTCGCCGGGCCGAATCGACAAGCTGATCGTGCCAGGCGGCTTCGGCGTGCGGTTCGATTCGCACGTGCACGCCGGCTATGTCGTTTCGCCGCACTACGACTCGATGGTCGGCAAGCTCATCGTCCACCAGCCGACGCGGCGCGAGGCAATTGCCACCATGCAGCGAGCACTGGACGAGCTGCGGATCGAAGGCATCCAGACGACGATTGGCCTGCATCGCAAGATCCTTGGCCACGCGGCGTTCGTCGAGGGCCGCATGGACACCACTTTCGTGGAACGCAGCGGATTGACACAATAAACAAAAGGGGACGGGGAACAGCGGACAGGGAACAGCAGAAAGAGCGGCAGCCATGTCCGGCTGTCCCCTGTACCCTGTCACCTGTACCCTGCGTTGAGCTATGTCGACGTTATCGCGCCCACCCAAAACCCGAACCAATGTCCACCGCGTGGCCATGTTGTTTGCCGGCGGCCCGGCGCCGGCCGCCAACGCGGTGATCTCCACGGCGGCCAATTCGTTCTTGCGCAACGACATCGAAGTCCTGGGCATTCTGTACGGCTATTCGCGGCTGGTCGAGTACGTCGAGGGCCGTCAGCTTGAACTAGGCCGCGACTACATCGTGCTCGATCAGCGCGTGCTGCGCCGCTCGCGCAATTCGCAAGGCGTCTTGATCGGTACGTCGCGCAGCAACCCCGGCCGCGAGGTCAATCATCCCTCGCACCTTGACGATCCGAACCGCGTGGCACTCTTGCGAACTGTGCACGCCGCGCTCCGCTCGTTGGGTGTTGACGCGTTGGTCTCGATCGGCGGCGACGACACGCTGAAGACGGCCAACAAGTTCAAGCTGTTTCAGGACCGGCTGCACGTTCAACCGCACATACCCGTCGTCCACGTGCCCAAGACCATCGACAACGACTACTCGGGCATCGACTTCACGTTCGGCTATTTTACGGCCGCCGACGTGCTGGCCAGCGAGATTCGCAACCTTCTGGCCGACGCCGAGGCCAGCCGCTCGTACTATCTGACCGAGACGATGGGCCGCAGCGCCGGCTGGTTGGCCTATGGCGCCGCCATCGCCGGAGAAGCCAGCCTGGTGATCAGTATCGAGGACATTACAGGCCGCTTCCGGACCACGGAGGAGGTTGTCGACCAGTCGACGGACCGAAAGACGACTCGCGAGATCATGAACGTCGAGGAGGTCATCAAGCGAATCGTGGCCATGATGCTGGCCCGTGAAGAGGAAGGCAAGGAGTTCGGTGTGATCGTGGTTGCCGAAGGGTTGGCAGAATACTTGCCAATGGAGTATTTGGAAGGAGTCGGCCGCGACGAGCACGGCCACATCGCCGTGTCGCAGGTCAATTTGGCGCGGTTGTTCTCTCGCCTGGTCAGTGAAAAATATACCGAGCAAACAACCCGCAAGCGGCGGATCACCGGGTTGCAACTGGGCTACGAGGCGCGGTGTGCCCGCCCGCACGCCTACGACGTCATGCTGGGCAGCCAGTTGGGCGTGGGTGCCTATCGGGCGTTGGTCGAGGAGCACCTGGACGGCGTGATGGTCTCAGTCTCCGGCCAGCTCAAGCTCAACTACGTCCCGTTCAGCCAACTGATCGACCCCCAGACGCTGGTCACCGTTGTGCGGTACGTCGATCCCGATTCCGATTTTCACCGGCTCGCGCGGTTCTTGGAAACGAGCGTGGACGAGTAGGGCATCACCCGCTCAGCGTCCCCTTGCTGCTGGGGATGCCGGTGGTGCGCGGGTCGGGCTCAACGGCCATGCGCAGCGCACGCGCTGTGGCCTTGAAAATCGCTTCGCTGATGTGATGGCTGTTGCGGCCGTAGTGCAGGTGGACGTGCAGATTGCAAAGGCAGTTGGCCGCCACGGCTTGCCAGAAGTCTTCGACCAGCTCGCTGTCGAACTCGCCGATCTTGGGCGTGGGGAACTGCGGCTGAAACACCAGGTAGTAGCGACCGCTCAAGTCGATGGCCGTGGTGACCAGCGATTCTTCCATCGGCAATGTGAAATGCCCGTAGCGGCGGATGCCGGCCTTGTCGCCCAGGGCTTGCCGCAGCGCCTGGCCAAAGAAGATGCCGACGTCTTCGACCGTGTGGTGCTGGTCGACGGCCAGATCGCCCGCGGCCTTGATCGTCAGGTCCAGCGAGCCATGCCTGGCCAACAGTGTCAGCATGTGATCGAAGAAGCCGACGCCGGTTTCGATCTGCGACTGGCCAGACCCGTCAAGATTCAGATCCAATGCGATCTGGGTCTCAGTCGTCTTGCGATCAATGTGTGCGGTGCGGGCCATAGTTCGAAACAATCACAAGGTTCTGAGTGGCAGACTAACCCGACGCGCTAGCGAGGGATTCTTCGGACGTTGGAACAGGAATCCCTCGTTCGCGCTTCGGGTTAGTGTAGTATGGACAGAAATCCCTCGCTCGCGCTTCGGGTTAGTGTTACATCATCGACTTCAGCATGCCAAGGCAAGCGTCGATCTGCTCGTCGGTGCCGACCGAAATCCTCAGCCCGTCACCCCAACCGACATAATCCATGTACCGGACCAGAATGCCACCGGCCTTGAGTCTTTCGTAGATCGGCCGCAGCGGAACCTGGGGGTGCGGGTTCCATACAAAGTTAGCCTGCGATTCGACGGTGGCAAAACCAAGCCGCCGCATTTCCTCGATCAGCCGCGTGCGTGTTTGGCGAATTTTGGCCTGATTCTCGGCCAGCCAGGCTTGATCGTCGATGGCTGCGGTGGCGCCCGCGATGGCCACCGCGCTGACATTGTACGAGTCCTTGACCTTAACGAGCTGCTCGACCAGATGCGGCTGCGCAACGAGGAAGCCGAACCGCAGTCCCGCCAGTGAGTACGATTTGCTCAACGAGCGCGAGACGATGATCTTATCGCTGGCCCGCACCAGCTCCAGACAATTCGCGTCGGCAAAGTCGACGTAAGCCTCATCGACCACAATCGGACACGGCAGCCGCTCGGCGAGCTCCAGAATCCGCGCCGGGCTAATCATCGTGCCTGAGGGGCTGTTCGGATTGGGCAAAAACACCAGCTTCAAGTCGGCCAGCG
>CAZUPX010000254.1:0-6487 GCA_964622155.1 uncultured Planctomycetaceae bacterium
ACCCGCGAACCATCTTCCGCGGATTTTCGAAATTGCCGCCGGCCCATTTCGGCGTCTGGACCGACGATCAGTTGTCGATCGAGCGGTATTGGAATCCCGACTTCGACGATGAGGTTAATCGTCCGATCGCAGACTACGAGGACGAATTACGTGAGCTGATGACCTCGGCCGTGCGCATACGGTTGGAGTCGGACGTGCCGCTGGGGGCGTTTCTTTCCGGTGGCACCGACTCATCGCTGGTGGTGGGCTTGATGCAGCAGCTAGCAGATCAGCCGGTCAAAACGTTTTCGATTGGGTTTTCGGATAGCGACTTTGACGAAACGGCCCAGGCACGAGCGACGGCCCAGCGCCTCGGGACCGATCATCGCGAGTTTCGCGTCGAGCCGCAGTCGGTTGACGTGCTGTCGAAGCTAGTGTGGCACTACGACGAGCCATTTGCCGACAGCTCGGCGATTCCCACGTATTGGGTGTCGAAATTAACGCGCGAGCACGTTACGGTCGCGCTAACCGGTGACGGAGGCGACGAGCTGTTTGCGGGTTACGAGCGTTATCGCGCCGTGCGGTTGGCGTCACGCTTCGATTGGATTCCGCGGCGCGTGCGGGCACTATCGAGTGTAGGGCCGTGGCGGCGACTGGGCGGACGAGGCAGACCCCGATCGGCCATGCGTCGTGCCGCGCGATTTGCCGATGCAATGCGTTTCGATCCCTTGCGGCGATACTTTCACTGGATATCGCTATTCGACGAGGAGCGTCGCGCTGCGCTCTACAGCGATGATTTTCTGGCCACACTGCCCGATGCCGACCCGCTGGGATTTCTGGCCCGAGCGCAGGCTCGAGTCTCGCATCGCGACGTGGTGACCCGTGCGGCGATTTCGGACCTGCTCACTTATTTGCCGTGCGATCTATTGACCAAGGTGGACATTGCCTCGATGGCCAACAGCCTGGAGTGCCGCGCGCCTTTTCTTGACCATCGCGTGGTGGAGCTGGCCGCGCGAATGCCGATGGCGTACAAGCTTCACGGCAGACAGAGCAAATACGTCTTGCGGCGCGCGTTTGCCGACTTGTTACCGCCCGAGCTGGTGCGGCGGCCAAAGCGCGGGTTCGCGGTGCCGTTGGCCCGCTGGTTTCGTGGCGAGCTGGCCGACTTTTCGCGCCAGGTGCTGCTCGACCAAAGTGCTCTTGAGCGAGGCTATTTTCGTGCGGACGCGGTTCGCGAGATGCTCGACGAACACCAACGCGGCCAATTCGATCACGGCTATCGGCTGTGGGGTCTGTTGTTCTTCGAGCTGTGGCACCGCCAGTGGATCGACGGCGAGAGCGTGCCGACGCCGGTGAAGTTGTGATGCGCCTGTGCCTGGCTGGTCTCGTGTCCCCGAGTCCCCTCTGTTCGGCCCCTTTAGCTGGTGCGCGCGACCGGATAAGATGCAATGCTGAAAATTGGCTTTGCGAGGTCTCGATTGAGGGCCGGCGGCATGGACAACGTGTTGGCAGTTGTGCTGGCGGGTGGCAAGGGCGAGCGGCTGGAGCCGCTGACGCGCGATCGGGCCAAACCCGCGGTCCCCTTTGGAGGCGGGTATCGCATTATCGATTTCACGCTCTCCAACTGCCTTAATAGTGGCTTGCGCCAATTGCTGGTGCTCACGCAGTACAAAGCGATGAGCCTCGACCGGCATATCAACTTGGGTTGGCGGCGGCTGCTGTGCCGCGAGCTTGGAGAGTTCATTGACGTTGTCCCACCACACCAGCGGATCGACGAGCATTGGTATCAGGGCACGGCGGATGCCGTGTACCAGAACATTTACACGCTCGAGAAGGAACGGCCCGAATACGTTGTGATCCTGGCGGGCGACCACATCTACAAAACCGACTACGCCAACCTGGTTGAGTTTCACAAGGAGACGCAGGCCTATCTGACGATTAGTGCCCTGCGCGTGCCGGCCAGCCAGTCGCGGCACTTCGGCGTGATCGAGATCGACCGCAATCAGCGGATCTTGGGCTTCGACGAAAAGCCGGCCGATCCCGCAACCATCCCCGGCGACCCCCACAGGATTTATGCGTCGATGGGCATCTACGTATTTACCGCGAGATTCCTGTTCGAGCAGTTGTGCCTGGACGCCACCCGGCCCGGGAGCAAGCACGACTTTGGCCGCGACATCATTCCTTCGATCATTCAAACGCACCCGGTGTTTGCCTTTCCGTTCATCGATGAGAACCGCAAGAGCGACGCCTATTGGCGTGACGTGGGTACACTCGACGCGTACTACGAGGCGAATATGGATTTGATTTCGGTCGATCCGCAGCTCAACATGTACGACGAGCGGTGGCCTATTCGCACTTATTTGCCCAATTTTCCGCCGCCAAAATTCGTGTTTGCCGAAGAAGGCCCGAACGCCCGTCGCGGCCAGGCGCTGGATAGTCTGGTGTGTCAGGGCTCGATCATCTCAGGGGGCACGGTGGAGCGATCGATCCTGGGTAATAACACGCGCGTCAACAGCTTCGCGCATGTGCAAGACTCGATTCTGCTGGATCACGTCGACATCGGGCGCTACGCCCATGTGCGCCGCGCGATCATCGACAAGGGCGTGCGGATTCCGCCTGGCACGCAGATCGGCTTCGATCCCGAGCAGGACCGCGCCCGCGGCTTCACCGTGAGTGAAGGGGGCATAACCGTCATCGCCAAGGCCGACGGCGTTGACCATTTTCTGGAGCCAGCGGCGATGGAGCGGTAGCAGAGTCCGTGGCTCTTGTCACGGATTTCTTGTCACAGAGGCCACGGAGTTGGCGATACAAGTGATCACTTGAGTCGATCGGTTCGTTTCGTCAGTAGTTTGCTCTGAGCGCGCGATCTGAGGCTTTCAACATTTGGCCATGGCGGCGGACGACCTTTGGCCGATGCATGAGACGGAGCGAACGCTCAGCCAACCTTACTGTCGCTCGTCCTCGGCCAACCCCTTGATATGCGTCAGCACCCGCTCGTGGATGCTGCGAATCATCTGGTCGGAGCAGGCGGTCCGGTACCACTGGCGCAAAAAAAGCCCCCGGTAAGGCTGTGTCCCAGGGGGGCAGAGGACAACAACCTTCCGGGAGCGATTGGACGCTTGTGCGCACCAGTCAATGCAATGCGCTGGTCATGACTCGCTTGGCCACACGTTGTAATCGAAGCGTACCGCCCGCATCCTTGCCGGCGGATCCCGCTTCGTGGTCCGCAGGAAGGTCACTCATCGACCTCCCCCGTGCAGACCCATCCACGTGGATCGTTTTTTGCTCGCTGCGCCTCGGCTTTGAAGGGTCGAATCGGCCGTCAGTGGCCATGGGTTGTTGGTGCCCAGTCGCAACGTGAGGCGGGAGAATAGGAGAATCGCGACAAGGGGTCAAGGGCGATTCTCGGCCTGTTTTTTCGCGTTTTTTGCCGTATTGGAAGAACGTTTTTACACGCGCTGCTTCGCACGTTTTCGGTATCATGCACCTGATTCGCAAGCCCGGCCGCGCTGAATTCGTTCCGGCGAGCGATAGCGCGCCAGACACCAAAGATGCAAAAAAGCGAGCCGCCCAGAAAGGCGGCTCGCTGTATCGAACAAACGTGTTATCGCCGGACTAGCGGACCGTCGGTTTGCGCGGCGTTGGCTTGCGCACCTGGGGCATGGGGGCCGGCTCCATCGGCTTCGGCGTGTCGATCACGACGCCCTCGGAGTGCGAGAGGTCGGCCGCCTGGGCCACGCGTCCGTCTTCCTTCCACCACGTCCAGCGGCCGGTGGGATTGCCGTGCGCGTATTCGCCGTGAATCGACTTCTGGCCATTGGGATACCACCAGGTCCAATCACCGTCCTGCTTGCCCGCGTCGTAGCGGCCCTCCAGGGCCTTTTGGCCATTTGCGTGCCACCAACTGAACAGACCGACCTGCAGGTCGTGATCGTAGGTGCCTTCCAGTTGACGCTGACCATTGGAGTGCCAACTGATCCATGGGCCCTGCTTTTCATCCTTGCCGGCCTTGATTGTGACCATCAATTTGGCGGTCCACCAATCGTCGGGCGACTGCTCGATGTCCTTGGCAAACAGGTACAGGCCCTGCGACTTCTTGGCTCCGCCCGGATAAGTCGAATTCTTCCGGGCCAGCTTGCGGCCTTCTTGATAGGTCAGGTTCGACGTCACGGTGCCTGCGGAGCCCATCTCGATAAGCTGACCGTCGATCTGGCCATCGCGATACTGGATTTCGCGCATCTTCTTGCCGTTGGGAAACCACCAGATCGATGGGCCGTGACGCTTACCGTCGACGAACGACCACTGGCTGATCTTTTTCTTCTTACCGTCGTATATATTCCAGGTGCCATGAAGCTGTCCGTGCTCAAACGTGGCCTGCGAGATGAACGGGCCGGCAAAGTCGCGATACGGGATCTTTTGCAGCAGATCGACCTCCGTGATGGTGCGATACCAGCGAACCCACGTGCCGGTGCGATTGCCGAAGCGGAACTCGCCTTGGGCCACCGGATTACCGGCTTTGTCCCACATTTTCCACGAACCGTGATTGATATAGTTGCCTTGAGCGTCCTGCGTCGTTTCGCGCTCGATCTTGATAGTGCCGTCGGGATAGCGCTCTTTGATGGTCTCGACGTTCTCGCCTTCGACGCCCGGCTCCTTGTTGCTGGAATCTTCGTCTCCCTGCTGTGCATCTTGAAGGATCTTGGACCGCTCGTCGGAGTCCATGATCTCGTCGGCATCGGTCGACACCGAGTCATTGTCGTTGTCGATGTTGGTGTCGGAATCAGACTCGGACTCGTCGTCGTCATAGGGCCGCGACGCGACCTTGAGTTCGGTTTGTCCGTGCGATTGATCCGCCACTCGTGCTGGAGTCGGCGAGCCCTTCGGCGTTTGCGACTGCCCATCCGCGCGGGACACTTGCCAAGTGAGCGTGAGGCTCAAGGCGAACAGTGAAATCCATTTCTGAAAGTGAATCATGCCGCACTCCTTTGCTAGCAGCCGGTCGGCCAGCGCCGGCAATTCGAGACAATCCTTCACCGAGGTTATCGGCACGCTCCGCGGTGCCGCTTTGGTCGAATGCAACGACAATCCAGCATATTCCAACGGGGCGCTCTGGTGTTGAGAGCCCGCGCGCGGCAAAGAGGTCGTTCCTGTGGGGTCGACATTCTGCGCAATGTGCCGGGGTGCGCCAAGATGAAGTTGCCCCACAAAATCGGCTCTGGGAGGCGCGACCACCCCCCAGGCAGAGTTACTTCTTTGGCTTGCGAGCCACTTTGCCAGCGGAAGCGTCAGGGCTGTAGGCCAGACCCACCCAGCCGTCTTCGACGACAAACTGCGTGATTTCCAGGCCTTCCATCCGCGGATCGTTGATAATCTTCTCGTCCAGCAGGTGCAGGTCACGGTTCTTCGACAAGACTTTGCTGAAGATCGTCCGCAACATCACTTGCGCTCCGCGGACACTCTTCCCATCAAGATTGATCGTGCTATCACGCCCCAGTCGCGCGTCACCCCCCTCGGGCTTGGGGCGATAATAGGTACGGACTGAGAAATTTCGCCAGCGTTTGTCCCCCTGGCTCAGCTCGTCGAAGGCAAACGTCACCTCAATCTTTTCCTCCTGGCAGCGCAGGCGCACGGCGTCTTTGGCGGCAAATTTCATGCTCACGCCTTCGGGCAGGTCGTCGCGATCGGCCCATTCGGGACGGTCCAGCTTCTGACCGATCCACGTGAACAACTCAGGGAGCGTGAATTTTCTCCCCGCCAGGTCCAGTTGCTCCAGAGCGTTGTTCAACGCCGACTGATGAAGTTGCACGCTGAGCCAGCTATTGGACGGCGCTTGCGGCCGTGGCGTGTGAGCGCCAAGTTGTTCGCTCGTGGCTACCCGCAGGCGAGCAACCAACCGATCCTCGGAGGTCGACAGGTCGACGGGCACGACCTCCAATCCCAGCCGCTTCAGTGTCGCCACCTGCTTCGCCTGAATCCGCTCGACCGCCTTGGCCAATTGCGGGCGAACCTGCGCGTCAAACTGATCCCGCGCGCGAATCGCCACCTTTTGCTCGACTTCGGCCCGGGCGTTGCCTTGCGAGTCATCGTACTGCGAGCGCGCGATCGAGCGCACCAGCGGTCCAACCAACGGCACACCGTCCACATTGGTTTCCATGGCCACCAGGTTGTTGTAGTTGTTGTCGGCTTGTGCAACCGCCTGCCAGGTGCTCATGCCGTCCGGTCCGATGACGACCAGCTTGCGAACTAGAAATGTCGACTGCCCCTGGTTGCGAAACTTCGCCGGTCCGCTGGCCGACACCGTGTCGGAGGCGATCGACCCGCGGGCCTCAAGCCCCAGTCGAATCCGCTCCTGGTCCGGTACAAGTTTCACTGACACTTTGGTAAACGTCGTGCTGCGACCGCATACCGGCAGATTGAGAATCGTGTCGTGAACGGGTGAGTTGATGGTCTCGGGCTGGGGCATCATGCGATTTACGAGCGGTCCCGCCACGGCCACTCGCACATTGGC
>CAZUPX010000255.1:0-9982 GCA_964622155.1 uncultured Planctomycetaceae bacterium
ACAGTGCCGAGCCGTCTGCAATCCAGATTGCAAGCCTGGCCGGTTGCGTCGAGCTCAACGGTTGCGTGAATGCCGTTTCCGCTGCCGAACCCTTCAACGGTCCATAAGAATTTCAGTGGCTTGCATGTTCGCGACGAACGGCGGCGTAATCGTCATGAAAAAGGTCGCATTCAGACCCGCTGGCCGATATAATCGCTTCGCCGAATTGCGCTTTCGCCGACCCTGTCCAATTCGAGCGCTTGCGCGGGCACAACGAGGAATGACTGGTGTCCGACTCGACGACTCATTGGGTTTTAGAGCTTCAGGCAGGAAACCGCCAGGCCGCCCGCGAACTGTGGGAACGGTATTACCGTCGGCTGGTTGGCTTTGCGCGGAAGAAGCTCAATGCCCGTTACACGGGCACGATCACCGATGAAGATGACGTCGCGCTGAGCGCCTTCGCCAGCTTCTATCGAGCGGCGGAACAAGGACGCTTCCCTCGACTTGCGGACGGCAACGATCTGTGGCGATTATTGATTGCCATTACGCAGCGAAAGATCAACCGGCAGGTGCGACGCGAAAACACTCAGAAGCGCCGCCGCCAAAGTAATGACGCGATCCACGACCTTTTACCGATCAATCTGGAGGCGATTGCCGGCACGGACCCCACTCCGGAATTTTGCGTCGTTGTCGTCGAATCGCTTCAAGAACTGCTCGATCAGCTTAGCGACGCGACCCTGCGCCGGCTCGCTCTCATGAAGATGGAGGGCTATACGAACGAGGAGATTTCCGGCCAGCTCAATTGCTCTCTCAGTACCGTCGAACGGAAGCTGCGACGGATTCGTCACGAATGGGCCAGCACCGTCGGCTCGAACGGGGAGGCTGGCCGATGAACGAATCGCTCCAATGGAATACCGGGTCACTGCCATTGGGATTGGAGCGCCAGATCGACGAACTGTGCGACGAATTCGAGGAGGCCCTGAAGCGCGGCATTGTCCCCGACGCGGACAAGTATCTGTCGCGCCTCGACGAATCCGCACATCCTCGGCTGCTGTTTGAATTGACCAAGATCATGCGGGGCTACCCGATCGGCAATCAGCAGCTTGCTTGCTTGACTCCTCTTGACGCGGGCGGACGTTCCGAGTCGGCCGCTGCACGCGAGGGCGACAGCGCAGTCGATGCAGCCGGCAGCACGACACGGTCGCATTTCCGGCGGTCGCTCGAAATCTTGCGGCAGTTGGACGTTGTCGGCACGCGGTTCGTGGAAGCATTGAAACGCGGAGAGCTATTGAGCATTGAGGAAATTCTGGGCGTCGCCGCGGCCGACGCTCGCCCAACGTTATTGCGCGAGCTGTTGACGTTGGAGATGCAGTTTCGCTCGAAACGAGGCGACACTCCGTCGTTGGAGGAGTATCGTGAGCGATTTGGCGACCATGCGCGACTGGTGAAGCATCTGTACTTCGAGCACTTCGTTCCCCCGCGGATCGGAGAGTTTTTAGTTCATCGGTTGCTCGGGCGGGGAGGCTTCGGGCTCGTCTATCAAGGTTGGGACGCGAAGCTCGCGCGCAACGTCGCCATCAAGATCTTTCGGCACGATCCCGACGACCCCGGCTCGCACGCGCGGGGGCTGCTGGTCGAGGCTCGCATGGCGGCGCAGCTTCGCCATCCTGGCATTGTCGCGGTCTATGCCGTCATGCCCGACGCGGACGGGGACGAGTTTCTGGTCCTCGAATACGTCGATGGCAATTCGCTCGAGGACCTGTTGCGCAGCCAGCGATTCTCCGCCACCGAGGCGGCCGATCTGCTGCTGGACGTGGTGAGAGCGCTGCAGCACTCTCACCAGCAAGGGCTGGTCCATCGCGATCTGAAGCCGGCCAATATCCTGCTGGAGCAGGGCGGTCGGCCGCGACTGACCGACTTTGGGTTGGCTTTGCACCTGGTGTCGATGCGCCGGTCGCCGGAAATCGCCGGGACGCTCGCCTACATGGCGCCCGAGCAGGCGTGCGGCGAAACGCACCGTCTGGACGCGCGGACCGACCTATGGGCCATCGGAGTGATCTTGTATCGCATGGTCGCGGGGCGGATGCCGTTTGTGGGCGGCAACCGATCGGACTTGATCAAGGCCATTCGGCAACGTGAACCGCAGGACCTGCTGGAGCGCGATCCGTCAATTCCCGCCGAGATCGACCGCATCGTCCGCAAGTGCCTGGCGAAGCGCATGAGCGAGCGGTATCAATCGGCGGCCGAGCTGGCCGACGACTTGACCGCCTTTTTGAATCCTCCCAGCGATCGGCAGCGCGACGACCTCGCCGGCGCCGCGGCAGCGACATCGTCGACGGCCGTCGTGCCTAAGGGACTTCGCTGTTTTGACGCCAACGACCGCGAGTTCTTTCTGTCTCTGGTTCCTGGGCCGCGCGATCGAAACGGCATTCCCGATGGAGTTCGATTTTGGGAAAACCACCTGCGAGAGCTGAACGCCAGCCAGACGTTTCGTGTGGGACTGCTGTATGGACCCAGCGGCTGCGGAAAGTCGTCGCTGATTCGCGCCGGCATCCTGCCGCGACTACCTTCCAATGTAAAGCGGGTCGTCGTGGAAGCCGCCTCTCAAGACACCGAGGCAAACCTGGTGCGAGAAATTCGCCGGCACTTTCCCAAGCTGCCGCCCGATTTGGGCTTTTCAGAGATTCTCGGCGAGCTGCGCGAAGGCAAATGGCTTGCCCCGGGGGAGAAGCTGCTGTTGGTGCTCGACCAGTTCGAGCAATGGTTGCACGGCTGGCGCCACGATGCTCTCGCCGAACTTGTCGGCATGCTCAGGCAGTGCGATGGAAGTCGCGTGCAGGCCCTAATCCTGGTGCGCGACGACTTCTGGATGCCGGCCACCCGCTTTTTTCAGCAACTTGACGTGCCGTTGGTCGAGGGGTTCAACACCGCGGCTGTCGACCTGTTCGACCCGCCGCACGCGGCCAAGGTGTTGGCGGCATTTGGTGTGGCCTACGGGCGATTGGAAGCCGATCCGGACAAACGCACCTTCGATCAAAACCAGTTTGTCGAACGAGCCGTTGAGGAGCTGGCCGTCGGGGGTTGGATCGTCCCGGTCCGCTTGTGCATCTTTGCCGAAATGGTCAAGTCGCGCCCCTGGTCGCTTTCGACGCTGCGCGAGGTGGGCGGAGCGCAGGGCTTGGGCACGGCGTTTCTGGAGGAAGGTTTCGACAGCCGATCGGCCTCGCCGATGCACCGCCTGCACCGCAAGGCCGCACGCCTTGTGCTGGAACGCTTGCTGCCGCCGGCCGGCACCCATATTCGTGGTCACCTGGTGTCGGAGGCCGAGTTGCGGAGTGTCTCGGGCTACGAGCAACTGCCCTTCGAGTTCGCCGGGCTGATGAACTGCTTGGACCACGAGTTGCGGCTCATCACTCCATCGGATACGGAGCTGGCCCGCGCGAGTGATGCACAGCCGCACGATCCCTCCCTCCCGCGGTTGTATCAACTCACGCACGACTTTCTGGTGCGCGCGATTCGCGGATGGCTGAACCAGTCGCGCCGCCGCACCATGCGGGGACGCGCCGAGTTGCGGCTGGCCGAGTATGCCGAGGCATATTCCGCCAGGCACGAGACTCGCCAGCTCCCGTCATTCCGGGAGTGGCTTGGCCTGGTCGCGCTCACGCGCCCGCGCACGTGGTCGCCCGCCGCGCGAAACATGATGCAGCGGGCGACGCGGCACCACGCATGGCGATACGGGCTTGTGCTCGCGCTGGCCCTGGCGCTCGGATTGCTCGTCTACAATCGTATGGCCGCCATCCACGCCGAGGGGTTGGTGCGGGCGCTGGCAACCAGCGACAGCCGTGACGTTCCTCGAATGGCTGGGGCCTTAACGCCGTATCGGGCCGCGGCGAAGTCCTTTCTTCAGCGGGCGGAAACCGACACAATTGACCAGAACGAGCACGTGCGGATATTGCTGGGGCTGGTGGCCGTCGGCGAGCCAAAGGGCAATGAGCTTTTCGAGCAGCTTTTGGAGGTCGATCCGCCTCTGGCGGTGGCGATCACGGAGGTGTTGCTCCGATTTGGGCAACTCAAAGCTCTGAACCAGCGCCTGTGGGAGGTGGCTTCCAACCCGGAGACGACGGCCACTCGCCGTTTGCGGGCGTCCGTGGCACTTGCCCGACAGGCTCCCGCGTCGGGATCGGAGGAGCAATTTCGAGCGATCGCGCCTGGCGTGGCGGCGCTGATGTTGAGTGAGACAGCGAAGAACCCCGATCATTTTGGCACCTGGGTCGACGGATTGATGCCGATGCTAGGGTGGCTCGATGCGCCGCTGCGGCAGTCGTTTGGCGATGGCCAAGCCTCGCCGGAAGAACGGCTGCTGGCAGCCAAGATTCTCGCGCGATTTGCCGGTGTCAACGTTGAAAAGCTGTTGGACCTGGCTTTGCAGTCGACGCCCAAGCAGCTCGAGGTCTTTATTCCGCTTTTGACGCCGCACGGCGGTGCGCTGCGGAGTGACTTGCTGCGCGAGGCGCAGGTTGCGATCCCCCCCGATGCGTCGGAAGACGAGAAGGACCGGCTGGCGCGCCGCCAGGCAAACGCCATCCTGCTATTGCACCGCACGGCCCAGGACGAATTTCTTTGGTCGGGGCTTGTGCATCGCCCCGACCCGCGATTGCGCAGTTTCCTGATGGATCAGATGCGACAAAGCTCCGACGCGCCCGCAGCCTGGATGGAGCGGCTGTCGGGCGAGAGCGATCCGGGTGTCCGTCAGGCGTTGATCCTGGTGTTGGGTAGCCAGGCCGCCGTGCCGCTGTCCGACAATCAGCGCGCTCAGTTGACCGACGCCTTACTTGGCATTTATCGCAACGACGTCGACTCAGGTGTGCATAGCGCGGCGGAATGGACGCTGGGGCGGCTGGGGGCCGAGGCGGCGCTGGTGGCAACCAGAGGCGAGTTGTCGAAGCTGGGGATTCAGCCCGGCTTCCACTGGTACGTCACCAAGAGCGGGCTGACGATGGCCATCTTCGAGCCGACGGAACCAGTCACGCTGGGATCGCCGGAAGGCGAGCCGGGGCACGAAAGCGATGAAGGAACATGGACCTTCGAACGCGACTGGACATTTGCCATTTCCACGATGGAGATTACGAACGAGCAGTATCTGGACGTCTGCGAGGAGCACAAGGATCATCAGAATGAGTTTGCTCCCGATCCGGAATGTCCGGTGAACGCGGTGAACTGGTTCGATGCGGCTCGATTTTGTCGGCTGCTCAGCGAGCGTGACGGGTTTAGCGAATCAGAGATGGTGATGCCGCCAGCCAGGTATCTACCGGCGGCGCCGTTCACCTCGATGAGCTCCCGCTTCGCCGACTTTCACGATCGCATGGGCTATAGGTTGCCGATCGAAGGCGAATGGGAGATCGCGTGCCGCGCGGGCACGACGACTTCGCGATTTTTTGGTTACGCGCCCGATTTACTTCCGTCCTATTGTTGCTACATTGCTAACTCTGGGGGAGAGACATGGTCCATCGGAGGGGCGTGGCCGAATCAGGCGGGGCTATTTGACATCCTGGGCAACATCGCTGAATGGTGTTTTGACGTGTACATAATCGACCCAAGCTCGGCGGCACAACCTCACAAGCCGCCGGGGTCGTTGTTGCAATACGCGGCACGCGGAAACGCGTACGGTTCGAGTGCTCGCATGGTCCGCAGCGCGAACCGGCGCGGCTCACGCTATAGCGAGGCAGGATACGCGAATGGTTTTCGAATTACACAAACGATTCGACCGAAGCCGACGACCGAATAGCTGACCTACCCCTGCACTTCCGGAGGTACCAATGACGCTCCCGACCACTTGGAAAGAAGCTGATTATACAACCGGCAATGACGTTAAGGATTCATTCGACCTTTTGAAGCGCACGCACCCCCGGCGATACCTGCATTTGCAGGATTCAATGATACGTAACAAGACGGCTACCAGAAAAAACCCGCCTCTAATTCAAAGCCTGCGAGTCTTTCGTCGGCCCAAGACTGGTACCCCTCAGATGTGTGCGCTGTTTTTCTTCCGGGGAAAAATAGACGAGGGGCATTCGTTGACGATCGGTGTCGATCCTGCGATCGCCTCGACTGCCGATGCAGCGGCTCAACTACTCTATGCCGATGCTTGGCGCGTGTGCCAGCATATGCAGTCATTAGTGGGCGCCAATGCGCTTGACATTGTGAACGAAAGATTGCTGCCTGACGACCTGACGAATGCCAATGAACTCACCCCGGCACAAATCGTCGGGATAGCTTTCAACCTTGCAAAGGCTGCTGGAAGGTTTGATCTTGCTGCGGAAACAACTCCTTACCTTCTTGGAAGTCCGTGGCCGCCCGTCCTGTATCGATATCCCATCTGTCCAATTACTGACCCATAGGTGATTCATGCCTGGTCCTGAACCAACACCCCCCGGTGGCTGGGGAACGATTCCGAGTTTTTTGTCGGATCCGAAGTCGCTGACGCGGCTGGCCATGATCGGCGTGACGCTGCTGGCCATTATCGCCGCGTTAGTTGGCGGGATCATTTACATGTCACCAAAGTAGCAAGTGGTTCGAGGCTTGCACCACCGCAGTCTCATCTCTGCGTCAGCCCCCACCATCTCGGTAATTGTCACCGCTCATAACGAAGGTTTGGAGCTTGAGCGGACGCTGCAGTCGCTCGTCGACAACACGCGGTATTCGTACGAAGTGGTCGTCGTTGATGACGGCTCGGACGATGGGTCGTGCCAGGGTCTATCGGGTGACGGCATCCAAGTCATTCGCCACGAGCAGCGCGTCGGCGACGCATACTCGCGGGACGAGGGATCGCGGGCGACGCGAGGCGACGTACTCTGTTTCCTCGATGGACACCAGCGTGTCAGCGACGGTTGTCTCGATCGTTGCGCAAGCCTGGCACTCGACCATAACGCAATCACTTGTCCGGACCTGCGCGACTACGGACTATTGAGTTGGCGACTGCACGGGGCCACTTTTCGCCTGTGCCCCAAGCACGGATACTTTTCCGCCAAGTGGCGCCAATGGTGGTCGCTGCGACGAATCTCGCCTGTGACCGCGCTGCGCGCTCCGCCATACCTGATTCCGCGAACGTTGTATCCTCAACTTGCCTGGAGCCGGTCGTTGCGCGGCTGGGGCGCGTCCGAGGCGTCGATCGTCGTCAAAGCGTTCTTTACGGGAGTCGACATCCTTCACATTGCCGGCCCGCTGGCTCGCCATCGTTTCCAACGCCGGTTTCCGTACGAGACTACCTGGGACGGAGTTTGGCGCAACCAGGCCATCATCGCTCGCATCTGCTTCGACGATGCGACGTGGTTTCGCCATTGGTTGCCGCGGGTGTTTGACGCGCACCTGAACGATGAAGCCCGCGCGGTCCTGGAATCCCCGGAGTTACAGGCGGAGCACGAGCAGTTTCTCGCCCGCAAAGTGCGCACCGACCGCGAGTTCTGGACTGAGTTGGCCAGGCAAGAACCGCCCGAGGGCATTTGACAAGAAGACTTCGCGTCGCGGGAGCTAGTCATCGATCGACCGACCGTCCATAATGCTGCGCAACACCGTTTGGAGGATAACGTGATGGCACACACAAGTTTCGCTCCCGCTTGGGTATGGCTGTTGGCCATTGGTGGCGTCGCTGCTCAGCTTCACGCCGGCGAGCCTCCCGACGCATCATCGGGTCAGTGTCTGGTCTACATCGGCACCTACACGGGCGAAAAGAGCCAGGGCATCTACGTTTGCCGCCTCGATTTGGCCAGCGGCAAGTGCACGCCACTGGCCTTGGCCGCCGAGGTCAAGAATCCGTCGTTCCTGGCCGTGCATCCTAGCCGCAAGTTTTTGTATTCCGTCAGCGAGATCAGCGACTTTGATGGCAAGCCGACAGGGGGCGTCAGCGCGTTTGCCCTCGATGTTCAATCCGGCAAGCTCGCATTTCTGAACAGTCAACCCTCACGCGGCGCTGGACCGTGCCATCTGGTCGTCGACCGCTCGGGGCAGACCGTGCTGGTGGCCAACTATGGCGGCGGAAGCGTGGCGGCCCTGCCGATCGGGTCCGACGGTCGGCTTGGCCCGGCCGCATCGGCCATCCAGCACACCGGCAGCAGCGTGAATCCGACGCGGCAAGAGGGACCGCATGCGCATTCGATCAATGTCTCGCCCGACAATCGCTTTGCCGTCGCGGCCGACCTGGGGCTCGATAAAGTGCTTGTGTACCGGCTTGATCCGTCCACGAGCAAGCTGGTGGCCAACGATCCGCCGGCGGCGACGGTGCGGCCGGGCTCTGGTCCGCGACACTTCGCCTTCCACCCCGGTGGCAAGTTTGCCTACGTGATCAACGAGATACTGTGCACCGTCACGGCCTTTGCCTACGACGCCAAGCTCGGCCGGCTGACCGAGTTGCAAACGATCAATACGCTTCCTGAAGGGGAGCCGCTCAAGCCCGAATACAGCACCGCCGAGGTGCAAGTGCATCCCTCCGGTAAGTTTGTGTACGGCTCGAACCGCGGACACGACAGTATCACGGTGTTCGCCGTCGACCCGACGCAAGGAACTCTACGCTGGGTCGACAACACATCGACGCAAGGTAAAACTCCGCGCGGTTTCGGCATCGATCCCAGCGGCCGGTTCCTGCTGGCCGGCAACCAGGGATCACACACGATCACGGTGTTTTGCATCGACGAGTCGACAGGCCGTCTGAAGGCCACAGGAGAAATGCTCGAAGTCGGCTCGCCGGTGTGCGTAAAGTTCGTGGTCGAGTAGCAGAGGTTAGCGGCGGGGGCGAGGGTTCTCCGCCGCCGCGCTGCGAGTTATAATCCCCAGCGACACACCCGCCAGCTCGATTGCCGCCCCACCTGTCAACGAGATGCGTCGCATGGCGATGGCCCAACGCACTGCTCCTGCCGAGTCGATCTCCGGCCGCCGTGGGCCTAAGGCGTTCACGCGCCGCGAAGTGATCGAGATCGGCTATTCGACCGCCCTGGGCACTGGGTTGGCGGCGCTGGTCGGAGGTCAAGCCCAGGCGGCCGAAGCGCCGGCGCAACCGGCTCGCATTCCGCGAGCCAAATCGGTGCTGTTTCTGTTTCTGTTCGGCGGGCCCAGCCATCTCGATACGTTCGATCCGAAGCCCGACGCTCCGGCCGAGTTTCGCGGCGACTTTGCTCCCATTGGCACATCGATCAGTGGCGTGCAAATCTGCGAGCACCTGCCGCAGATTGCTCGACGCATGGATCGCCTGGCGCTGGTGCGCTCGATGACGTGCAACCCGAGCTTCGGCGACCATCGCATGGCCGTGCACGGTCTGCTGGGCGGCATCGACGAGTTGCCGGCTGGCGCGACGCTGGCCGCCTCGCGCCGCGATTGGCCGTGCTGGTGTGCGGGGGTCGAATACACGCGCCCCGGCGGCGACGGCATGCCCAGCGGGGTCGTGCTGCCCGGCGAAGTCGTCGATCCAGGCACGGGAAGGTATCCGGGTCAGAACGCCGGCCTACTCGGCGCAAAATTCGACCCCTACCGCATCCGTGCCAGACTGGCCGACGCGAAGAACCACGTCGACGACAGTCTGCGGCTGGCACCAGGCATGACCGTCGAGCGGTTGGCATCGAAGCGGACGCTGCTGGCCGAGATGAATCGTCAACAAACGGCTATGGCCGAGGCGCTTGAGGCGGTGCCCTATCAAAACTCTCAGTGCGATGCGTTCGGGGTGCTCACCAGTGGCCGGCTGGCGCGGGCCTTGGCGGTCGAGGACGAGCCTGACGCGGTGCGCGACCGCTATGGACGGCACGAGTTCGGCCAGACGATGCTGTTGGCGCGGCGACTCATCGAGGCAGGCGTGCCGATCGTACAGGCCAACGTGACCTATCACGCTTTTTGGGACACGCACTACAACAATTTCGAAGCTTTGCGCGGCTTGCTGCCGCATCTCGACCGCGGCGTCTCGACCTTGTTGGACGACATGCAGGCCAGCGGCCTGTTGGACGAAACGCTGGTGGTCATCATGGGC
>CAZUPX010000256.1:0-2723 GCA_964622155.1 uncultured Planctomycetaceae bacterium
GATATCCATCGCCCACGATTCCAACGCGGCGTAGAACTTGAGCGTATCGAGTCTGGCGAACAACTCGGTGAACGTGTCATGCGACGGAACCCCCTTTTCCAGGGCCAGCGCGCACTTTGGGCAATTTAGGCTAGCGCGTCATGGGCGTGGGGGTTACAACCAGTTGCTTTCCTGGGAGGGGGCTTCACGCGAAAGGAAGTGCTGGGATGCAAGTGGATACGGAAGAGATTTTGGAGCTCAGCGCTCATTTTGGAAAGCTCACAGATCCACGCAGTCATATCAATCAGAAACATTTACTAGGTGATCTGCTGGTGATTTGTGTCTGTGCGGTGTTGTCGGGCTGCGATGGGCCGATCGCCATTGGCGACTGGGCGCGGGCCAAGGCGGAGTGGCTCCGAGAGCACTTGGAGTTGCCGCACGGCATCCCCTCGCACGATACGATCGGCCGCCTGCTGATGGCGCTCCAGCCGGAGGCGTTTCAAGCCTGCTTTGCCAGTTGGGTGGCGGCGATCGTGAAGACCAAAGAGCAACAACTACAAGCCGCGCAGTCGCCGGCGTTGGCTGGCACGGCGAGCGTCGTGCGGCACATCGCGATCGACGGCAAGACGCTCCGTCGCTCGCACGACCGCCGCCACGGCTTGGGGCCGCTGCACCTGGTCAGCGCTTGGGCGGTCGACTGTGGCGTGTCGCTGGGCCAGTTGGCGACCGAGGAGAAAAGCAATGAAATCACGGCCATTCCGCAGCTTTTGGAGCAAGTCGAAGTGCGGGGCAGCATCATCACGATCGACGCCGCCGGTTGCCAGAAAGAGATCGCGGCCAAGATCGCGGACAAAGGGGGCCACTACTGCTTGGCCCTCAAGGGGAACCAGGGCAACCTGCATGCGGCCGTGGTCGACTACATCGAAGCGCTCATGGCCGACGACTTCGCCGGCTGCGCGGTGCAGATTCACGAATGCCAGGAGAAGAAGCAACATGGCCGGCAGGATCAATACACCTACTATCAACTGCCGGCCCCGGCGGACCTTCCCGGCCGCGCCGCTTGGAAGAAGCTGCAAACCATCGGCGTGGCGATCCGCGTCAGCCGTCGCGCAGGGCAAGAGACGGCCGACGTGCGGTTCTATATCAGCTCGCTGCCGCTGGACGTGAAACTGTTTGCCAAAAGCGTCCGTGGCCACTGGGCCATCGAAAATAGTTTGCACTGGTGTTTGGATGTGACGTTTCGCGAAGATGACAGTCGTGTTCGCGAACGCAACCTCACTAACAACATGGCGTGGCTCAAACGCTTTGCCATCAGTTTACTCAAACAAGTGCCAGACAAGCGGAGCATCGCCATGCGTCGCCGCGTCTGCGGCTGGAACGAAGACTACCTGAGCTATTGTCAATTGTTGTGTTCTGAGCTTTTGGATTAGGCGGCGATTTCTTCCTGCATGATTCCGTCTTTGAAGGAACGTCCTTCGATGACGAGGGCGATTTTCTCGTGGCTGCGAAGCCGGTTCCATTTCTTCGAGGCGGACTGAGCCAGCTTGAACATCATGGCCAGACTCGCACGCCTCGTGCCGTTGCCTTTCGTCTTGCGATGGCGAAGGCGAATCGTCGAAAACGTCGACTCGATCGGGTTCGTCGTCCGCAAGTGCCCCCAGTGTTCCGCAGGGAATTCGTAGAAGGCCAGAAGCTGTTCGCGGTCTTTCCGCAGGCAGTCGCAGGCTGACTGATACTTCGCGTCGTACTTTTCCAGGAAGTGAGCGAAAGCTTGCTCGGCAGCGGCCTTGGTCTCGGCCTGCCAGATTTCATGCAGGTCGCCCTTGGCTTTCGGCTGCACACTCTTGGGCATTTTGTTCAGCACGTTGGCTGTCTTGTGGACCCAGCAGCGCTGCTCGCGGGTATCGGGAAACACTTTTCGCAACGCCGCCCAGAAGCCCAACGCGCCGTCCCCGACCGCGATCTTCGGCGCGGTCGCCAGGCCGCGTTGCTTCAAGCTGAGCAGCAACTCGCTCCAACTCTGCTCGCTTTCGCGGTAACCATCGAGGACCGCGATCAACTCCTTCTGGCCATCGGCGGTGGCGCCCATCAGCACCAGAATGCACTGTTTCTTGTTGGCGTCGTCTGCCAACCGAACCTTGACGTGAATGCCGTCGGCCCAGACGTACACGTAGTGCTTGGCGGATAAATCGCGCTGACACCACGTGTCGTATTCGGTCGACCACTGCTCTTTCAGACGCACAATCACGTTGGCGCTGAGCCCCTTGGCTCGTTCTCCGACGAGGGCTTGCAGCGCCTCGCCAAAGTCGCCGGTGGAGATGCCTTTGAGGTACAGCCAGGGTATCAATTCCTCGATCGCAGCGGTTCGCCGCAAGTAAGTCGGCAGCAGACTCGGGGTGAACGCCACGCGCGCTTCCGGGTCGGACGTGTTGTCGCGAACTCGTCCCTGCTGGACCTGGATCGGCCCCGCCCCGGTGCGAATCTCTCTGGCGGGGAGACTGCCGTTCTTGATCACCAGCCGCCGCCCCAACTCGTCGCAACGCTGCCGGTGGTCGTCGATGAACGCCTCGACTTCGGCATTGATCGCTTCCTGCAGCATCTTCCTGGCTCCCTCACGAACCAGTTCATCGAGCGGGCTGCGCTCGTCGAACTGCTGTCGAAACGCGATCACCTCCGGAGCGAGCGGTTCGTCTACTGGCGTTACGCGTCGGTCTGTCTTAGTCTTGTTCATGGCGTGTCCTAAT
>CAZUPX010000257.1:0-8326 GCA_964622155.1 uncultured Planctomycetaceae bacterium
AGGTCGGCCCCATGGTTGCGGCGGCGGAGGCGGCAGGATGAAGACCTCGTCACGCGCGCAACTGGACATCGAGTCGCCGCTAGCGATGGCGCTTGCGTACGCGGCTCACGGGTGGCCGGTGTTCCCGCTCTACACGGTCAAGGACGGCGCGTGCACCTGCTACAAGCGTGCGGCGTGCCAGCACCCCGGCAAGCATCCGCGCATCACCGGCGGCTTCCTGAACGCCACCACTGACCTCGAGAAGATCGCCTACTGGTTCGGCATGTGGCCCGAGAGCAACATCGGTATTGCGACCGGCGTCGCGTCGGGCATCGTGGTGATCGACATCGACCCGCGCAACGGCGGACACGATACGGTCCTGGCGCTCGCCGACGAGGGCAAGACCTTCGCCCGGACGGCGCAGGTGCTGACGCAGAGTGGCGGCTTCCACCTGTACTACCGCCACCCCGGGGGCAAGGTGAAGTCCGTAAGCAACGGCTGCGGTCCGGGGATCGACGTCAAGGCGGACGGCGGCTACGTCGTCGCACCGCCGAGCGTTGGCGTGCTCGGCGCGTACGTATGGCAGGTCGCCCCACAAGAATTGGCGGCCCTGTGAGCTGGCTACTGGAGGAGCTGACGGCCGCGGAGCCGACGAGGACGGCCTACACACCTGTCGAGCCGGGCGCTATCCCGCTCGGAAGAGCGGCGCTGGCGTTCGTCGCGAACGGCGCACCGATGGGCGAGCAGCGCACGGAGTCGTGCAAAGCGGCGCGCAATTACTTGAGCGCCGGCTACGACGTCGATGCGACGGCAGAGGCGCTTTGGCGCGGGTTGCAACAGTCGCCGAACGATCCGGCATGCCCCTGGACGCGGGACGATGCGCTCGCCATTGCGCGCGACATTGCCGGGAGCCCTCCGACACCGCTACGTCCGCTGGAACACGGCACAGTGATCGTGGACACCGGCGGGCCCCGGCGCGGCAGTGCACAGGTAGCTGCACCCGACCCGCCGGACCTGTACGAACCGGCACCGGATGACGACGAGGGCGATGGCCCCGAGCACTTCACGGACGGCGGAAACGCGGGGTTCCTTGTCAGACGATACGGCCGCAACTTCCGGTTCGTACCAGGCCGGGGATTCTTTGTCTGGACGGGGCAGCGCTGGGCGCGTGACGTCGCGGACGTGCGCGTGCATGGGCTGGCTCAACTCGCCGTGCGTGACCTATACCGGTTAGCAGCGGATGAACCAGATGACTCAAGGCGAAAGTCGCTGGCGGCGCATGCGAAGACATCCGACAGCGCGAAGTCGGTCCGCGCGATGGTGCAGCTGGCGCGGAGCCTGCCGGGCGTGGCGGTGCACAACGAGTTCGCCCTGGTCATGCTGCCAGCGGCTCCGTCTGCCGACCGCGCGGAGACGAATCCAGCAGTCCTCGAGCGGCTCTACGTTCAAAGTCCGATGGCCCGCGTCAGCCCCGAGGCGATGGCAATCAGCGGCGTGTTCGGACCGGTTGCCGCGATGGGCTCGGAGTTTCCGCAAATGCAGCGGGCGGTGCGCGACGGCATGCTGGGATACGGCCGCTCGATCGAGCGATACGGCGATTACGGCTGGGCCATTTATGGAAACACACACAGCGAAGAACTGATGAACCCGGCGATCGCGGGAGTGCCCGGCGGGCGACCTTCGTTGCATCGAGTTTGGAACAACAACCACTACCAGCACGTCAGCACGTCGTGGCGTTTGGCGGCGCTCGATGGCGACCCGCGGCTTTGGGCCTGGGCCCGGCTCTGCTCGGACAACTACGCCAGCATTGGCCAGGTGCGGTATGACGCCCTGCGCGGTCACGTCGATGGAAACCACGAGGATCGTGCCGGTCCGGCGATCAAGTATCACAATCCGGGCGCCTTCTGGCACTGCAAGGCACTGGTCCCGTGGGGCGGCCGCGACTATGGCATGGACACCAACGACGCCGACTCGGAGCTGGTGGGCCACTGGCCCGATCCCTCGGGTCTGCTTTTCGCCTGGCTGATGGACGCCAACCGCTGGGCCAAAGACGGCTACGACTTGTGGCGCAAGAATGTGAAGTTTCCCACGCGCGGTACGAAGCGCGAGATCAATACGACGCTCGTGCACGCCATCACGGCTTATGAATACGAAGGGAGCGAAGAGACGCTGACGGCCATCAAGGGCATGGCGCGCAGCCTTTCGAGCGTGCCCATCGACGAACAGCACCCGGGTCCGCTGTGGGAACCGACGTGGCTATCGCGCTATTACGATTTGGCGCCCGACGACGAAGGCTTCAAGGAGTATCTGCTGGCTAGCGCTGACGCGGTTGGTGTGGCAAACGAAGGCATCTGGTCGCTCGCCCTGTCGGCGACCGCCTATCAAATCACCGGGAAGGACGAGTATCTTCGGCGGCATGCCGGCACGCTGGCACGCACGGCGCGGCAGGTGTTCTACGATCCCGATCCGGACAAACGCTGGGACAAGTACGGGTTCGGACCGGGACCCAATCGCGACCATCATTTCATGTTGCAGTGGCCGCGGTTTGCGCTGGCGCTACGCGAAGCGAAGATCGACTCATTGCCGGCGCCCGACGAGCCGGGCCATTACTTCTGCGGCCCGTCGCGCCACGACAACCCCAACGACATCAAGTCCCGCGGCACGCGAATACTCCTGTGGCGCGACAAGGAGGATGCGTTCGGCCTCAACGTGCAAGCGACGACGCTCTCGAGCGGCGATATCCAGGCGACTTCGCTGGAAGTCATGCCGCCGCGCGGCTCGCCGCTGTTGAGCGTGACGCGGCTGCCAATGTCAGCCGCCCCGTCCGTCGTGAACACCATCACGCGACCATCGAGTTGGCAGGTCGCGACCGAGACGTATACGGTGCCACAAAGCGAGCGGGGATTGCATAGCGTGATGATTGGCAGCAATCAAATTGGCGTGTTCCAGGGATTGATCGACGGACCGGAATGCCAGGTGCTGATCAACTCCAAGCCCAGAAATGGAGACCCGGTGGCGCTGTGCGCCAAATTGACGCGTGGCTATCTGGTGCCATTGGTACGCACGAAAATCGGCCTGACATTTACCGCCGAGGGCACTAGCGACGGCACGCACGTGCAGTTGCAGGATGCAAAAGGCAAGCTGCTGGTCAACCAGTTTCTGCGGGCCGGATCTTCTGTGTCGGTAACGGTCAGCGATCGCGGCGCCAATGCCGGCCCGTGGCTGCTGGATGCCTTCTCGGATCACAGCGGATATTTTCGGCTGGCAATCGACTCGGAGGCCGACGAGCCCATTTTGTACGGCCGGCGATTGGAAGATATCGAGATCATCCGGCAGAAACTGGGCAAATAATGTCGCAAGCGCGGTGGTAGCGATATCTTTGTACAATGCAAGAATAAGTTTTGTGTAGACAAAAAAGATTGAGCGGACTCGACCGGCGAGCCTGAGGGGCTGGACGGCCGCACTGGGGCGTAGCGACCGGCTAGAGGGCCTGGCCATGGATCGTCACGCCGCCCGCAACTGTGGCTCGAATGTCGAGCCCGGCGACCGGAGCAGTGCCATCGGGGTCGAAGTCGAAGAGCACCAGGTCGGCAGGGTCACTCGGACGCAAGCGATTGGCCGGCAGCCCCAAAAGGCCGGCTGGATGGTTGGTGGCCATTTCGACGGCAGTGGCCAGGTCGACTTTGCCGAACCGCATAACATTGGCCACACCCGCGTCGATCCCGCGCGCGGCGCCCGCCAGGAGCTGATCCTGTCCGGCGATAACCAGCCGCCCGTCGGCGAGGATTTCCAGCTCGCATAGCTGGGTGGCGTAGTGTCCAGGGGGCAATCCAGCCATGCCCGAGAGGTCGCTGATCAACAGGCAGCGCGCAGGCGTTTTTGCCCGCACGAATGACTGGACGACCGCCGGTGGAAGATGGTGTCCGTCGACGATCAGGCTGGCCATCAGGCGATCGTCGGCCAATTGGTCCCAGATGTAGTTAGGATGCCGCCGTAGGACGCGGTGCGCGCCGTTTCCCAAATGCGTGCTCAGCTTCGCTCCGGCATCGACGGCCGCGGCGATTTGGGCTGAGTCGGCGCTGGTATGTCCGATAGCCACGACCACGCCACTGTCGGCGGCACGGCGGATGAATGCCAGCGACTCAGGATACTCGGCGGCCAACGTCACGATACGAATGCGACCTTGCGCCGCTTCTTGAAATCGCTGAAATTCGTCCCAATCGGGCGCCCGGCAGTGAGCCAACGGGTGCGCGCCGCGCGGGCCCTCTTCAGCCGAGATGTACGGGCCTTCCAAATGGATGCCTGCCACGGCGTATGCCACGTCGCGGTGACGCCGGCATGCTTCGACGATCGAGTGCAGGCTGTGCACAATCGTTTCGCTGTCGGCCGTGGTCACGGTGGGGCAAAAGCGCGTGACACCGAAAGTGCCTTGCTTGCGGGCGATTTCGGCCACCTGGTCGGGCGTCAGGTCAGGCGAGCTGAACTCCTGTCCGCCGTAACCATTGTTCTGCACGTCGACGAAACCCGGCGCGATCCACGGCACCGCGGAGGTGGGTTCCGCCACGGACTCGGCGGTGATGATCTTTCCACCGGCCAGTTGGAGCTGCACGACGCGGCCGGTCTGATAGTGTCGGCCGGTGAGAGTTGTTGGGCTGTTGGTCATCGGCATACTGACGCGACCCCGGCGCGCCGGGGAGGGATTCCCCTGCTCAAGCGAGAGCTCTCAAGTATGCCTCGCCCGTGCATCGGGTTCGTGTCAGTGTATTGACGCGGCACGATCGTTGCCAGGCGTGCAAGAAGGCGGCTCGTGTGCGTTCAGCATGCGTCAATTCGGCGCGTCGGTCGGCCGCATTACAACGACCGGCGCGGCCACTGGACGCCAGCGGAGCGGGTCAAACGAGTTCGACCCCCAGGTGGCCGAATAGCCGCTGTACCACGGCAATGGCGACGCGATCGGGCGTGAGTTGGACATACCGTACCAGGCCATGGCGGCCATCCGATCCTGCCGCTGCTGGGCGCGGGCCTCCGCCCGGCGACGGATGGCTTGTCGTGTGTCTTCGTAGCGGCTCCGCTCCTGCTCGTAGTACCACATCTCGGGCGTGGGGGTCAATGTGCCGCTAGCGACGACTTGAGCCGGCGTGGCGCCGGTCGTCCGGTCGCGCCGCAGGTCAATGTTTGATTCCTGAGCCAGGCAGGGCCGTGTGATGACCCAAACGACCATCGCCAGGCAGATGCAGAAGGCGCGAAACATCGGCGAATCTCCCGTCGGTTGCCAGAGGCGTGCAATCCGCGAAGACCCATTTCGGTGCGGAAGTCAATCGACTGCCCGTCACCAAATCCTACGAGAATGGCCCCCGCTAACAGTCCGATTCGGCGCGAGAAGGTATCCGGGATTAAACGATTTTGCGCGTCGTCCCTAAGAGGAAAAGAGTTACGGTCACGGGGCCGAGGCAGGTTGAGCGGACTTTCAGGCGAACGGAGCGCCCGAAGTGCTGACAAAGCCGCGATAGCTGCGTTGATCGCCGTCAACAACCAGCACGTACACGAGCTGTCCGCTTCGCCAGTAGCCGACTGACCTGCCACCGGTGGTCGATTGCGGCACCAGCGGGGGCTCCGCGGGCAGTCCAGTGGTGGCGATCTTCAACACAAATAGCGTGGCCTTTCCCGCGTTGTTGCGCAGTTGATAGGCCACGCCGCGCGCACTGTTGATGGGACGCCAGCCGGAAGGCAGAGCGATCACCGCGTCGGACACGGGGAAGTCTCGCAGTGCCGCGTCCATGGCTCGCCACGACCCGGTGTCGCGCGCCAACTCGACCAGCCAGCGATCTGCCCGTTCGTCCAATGAGGCCTCGCCGCGTGGCGACAACCAATCGCGCGCTAACAAACTGACTAGCAACACCGCCGCCACACTGGCTGCGGCGACGAGCAATTGGCGTCTCGGCAATCGCACGTTTTTCCACCGTCGCGCGCCAGGAAATCTGATACTTTCGGCCGACTCGCCAATCGAAACGGCATCCGCGGCCACCGACGCCGAAGTGGCTGCCGTCGACGGCAGGCGACTTAGGATGCGCTCAGCCAAACCCGGCGGAACGTCGACCTGGTCCATGGCTCCGGAAATCGCGGCATCCCAGGCTTGCACGCGCTGATACTGAACCTGCGCCTCGGCATCAAACTCGACCGCATGGGCCACGTCGGCTAAGTCCCTACGCTTTAGATCGTCGCTGGCGGGCCGGCAGGCCTCGATGCCTTCGATGACGCGTCGGTCCATTACCAGGTCCCTTTCGCCAATTCGATGACTGTAAACTTACTGTCTTACTACCGCCGACGGTTTGACCAGCGTCGGCCGCGGCACGCCCGACTCAGCACCATTGGTTGACTGCATCACCGGCCCGCTCAGCCGTCGCCGCAAGTGGGCTTTGGCACGAGCCAAGCGGCTCATCACTGTACCCGGGGGAATGTTGAGCTGCTCGGCAATCGCGCGATATGAATAGTGTTCGAAGTAAAACAACAGGACTACGATTTTGAATTCGTCGTCGAGCTGGTCGATCGCCGACTGCAGCTCACGGCTGTCAATCGGCTGTGACGGCACTTCGACGGCGATGGTGTTGATGTCCAGGTCGATCGCTGCTGCTGGCACTGGATGCCGACGACGGCAATCTTTCGCATAACAATTGCGCAGAATGGCGAACAGCCAGCCGCCGGCCCGCTTGGGATCGCGAAGCTGACCGAAGCGCTGCTGGGCAATCAGGTAAACCTGCTGCGTCAGATCCTCAGCGTCAGCTACCGAGCCCGTCAGGCGGTATGCATATCGATACAGCGCCTGATGGAAGTCGGCGACAAGCTGGGCGATTTCAGGAGCCGCGCCGCCTTCGGCCATGTCTCGCCCTTCCGTGCTTCAGTAAGAGGCTCAAGGCACCGCAAATATTCCCGCCGAGACCTGGACAATGCGAAAAAAAGACCGCGCGGCAGCTAGCAGATCGAGCGGCGGCGGACGAACCGCCCGCGCTGGAGGTCAATATATCCGTTTTGGAAGGTCTAGCCAGGGCCGCGCCACGGGAGCCGACACCAGCCGAGCCTTGAAAAAAATCGATCTAAATTGGCAGACGATCGGTGTTTGCACCTACGAATACTTCGTTTTTCACCCCATCGATCTTGGCCCGAATGTGCGTTGGCGTCACTTGCCAGCGCACGGAACTCTTTCACGGGCCGCGGGAATAAAACGCGACCGCCGGGACTCTTCATTGCTGGTAGGCCGAGCAGGGGGGTCCTGCACGGCACACACACCGTTGGATAAGAGGGATTGATCTATGAAGAAGCTTGCCTTGTTCGCATTGATGCTGTTGAGTCTGGGACTGACCATTGGCTGCAAGCCTGCTGAGAAGAAGCCGGCCGCCGCTCCGGAAGGCGCTCCAGCCGCCGCGCCCGCGGAAACAACTCCGGCCGAAGCCCCCAAGTAATCGGGCGGCGTGTACCGAATTTAGCCCGCGACCGCGGTTCCGAAGTCCGCGGTCGGCGGGCTTCTTTTGCGCCCACGACTTACGGGCGCTTGGGCCTCGGCAGTCGCCCCCCACGTCCGCGGCGGCGACGCCCGTCGCTGGCCGGCGCGGCTCGGTTGTCGACTTCGGCGACGGCGCGTCCCATCGAAGACCGCATGCGCTCGATCCGATCGCGCAAGGCGGCCGCCCGCTCGAACTCCAGCGCGTCAGCGGCCGCCATCATCTCGTCCTCCAGCTCGGCCAGGTACTCCTCGGTGATATACTGAGCCTCGTCGGAACGGCCCACCGCGGCATTGGCCTGCGCATGCGCGGCGGCTTCGCCTTCGATGCCGGCCCGAATGCCCTTGCGAATCGTCTCGGGCGTGATGCCGTGCTGGCGGTTGTACTCTTCCTGCAGTGCGCGGCGACGTTGGGTTTCGTCAATCGCCCGCTGCATCGACTCGGTGACCCGGTCCGCGTAGAGCAGCACCTTGGCGTTGACGTTGCGGGCCGCCCGGCCAATGGTTTGCATCAGCGAGGTTTCGCTGCGCAGAAAGCCTTCCTTGTCGGCATCGAGGATCGCCACCAGCGAGACTTCCGGCAGGTCGAGCCCTTCGCGCAGCAGGTTCACTCCGACCAGGGCCTCAAACCGCCCCTCGCGCAGCTCGCGCAGCAACTCAACGCGCTCAAAGGCGTCCAGCTCGCTGTGCAGCCACTTGCACTTCACGTGCTGCTCGCACAGATAGAACGAGAGATCCTCGGCCAGCCGCTTGGTCAATGTCGTGACCAGTACGCGCTCGCTCACCGCGGCCCGCTCGCGGATCTGTCCCAGCAAATGGGGAACCTGCGTGCGGGCCGGCGCAATCTCGATC
>CAZUPX010000258.1:0-1674 GCA_964622155.1 uncultured Planctomycetaceae bacterium
GAACCAGTCTTTCCAACTGTTTTCGCTCCTCCGCCGTCAACCGCACCACATACTTCGTGTTGTAATTCATCCTTCGCCTCCTTGAGAAAACCAGGAGGCGATATACTATCACCTACGACAAACACTGAGACAGACCACTAGCAGCCTGTTGAAAAAGTCATTTTGAGCAGCATGCTAGCTGCAAATTGCCGAGCAAAACCACGCTAGCACTTACCACCTTTGGGCCTTTTTCAACAGGCTGCTAGCCAGCCTCGGCGGTTCCAAGCGTCGCCGGCCAGCTCGCCAAACACGAGTGTCATCTCTTCGCCATAGATGTCGCGAAACGAGGCTGGGTAGGCTCGCAAGAGCGCTCGATAGATCCGGCGCGACACGTCAACGGGTCGCGGGGACGGTGTCATTGTATACCTCGACTCAAGGTTTGCGGCCGCCAGGAGACCAGCCGTTTCGCGTGGGCCACCCGCAGCAACTCCGCCAACCGCCGGGCCTCCGTCTCGGCCACGCTGCGGCCCAGCCGGGTCAAGCGGTAATAGCAGCGGCGCCGCTCATCGTCCTTATCGGCCGCCGGCCTCCGGGCCGACTCCTCGATCAACGCGCCGGCCAGCATGCGCTTGATCGCGCCATACAGCGTGCCCGGCCCCAGGCGGACCGTGCCCTGCGAGCGGGCCTCCACCTCCTGCATGATGCCGTAGCCGTGACGCTCGCCATCGGCCAGGGCCAGCAGAATGTGGAACTCGGAGTCCTTCAGTGGTTCCACCCGCTTTTGTCGCCGTGCCGGTGCGGTCATGAGTGCGGTCTCGTTGGCTAATAGGTCGTCGCTGGATATATCGTATCAAGATATATAAGGGCGTCAAGACCCGTTGGATCCACATACTAACCCGACGCGCGAGCAAGGGATTCCTCCCACGTCATTCGATGCAGAGCCGACGCGAAGGACGATCCCTCGCTTGCGCGTCGGGTTAGTATGGGGCCTCCGCCGCCCTTACAGCCGTATGACGGTTTGCTTGACGGGTTGGCGGCCGATCGCCGTGAGCGACTGGCGGACGGTGCGTTTCAGCATTTCGACGGCCAGGCGGTGCGGATCGCTGAAGGTCTGATGGGCGTGCCGCAGGATGATCCGCGCTCTCGGCCTGGCGACCCGCAGTATTTCCCGCAAGGTCGCGTGCACGAGCGGCGTCCGCTCGACGATCAACACGTCGACGCTCCCGTCGGCCAGCGGAATGCGATCGCCACGAGCGTGGATCAACCGCGGAATCAACTCTCCCAGCCGCGGTCCGCAGGTCCGCCGCGTTCGCGGATTCACGTTCCAAGCCGCCGCGTGGCGACCCTCGCCGCCGATGTCGAGAATTACAAGGTGCGGTGACGTTGAGCGCATTTAATGCTGCAGCTTCTTATACCGGATCCGGTGCGGCTGCTCGGCTTCGATGCCTAAGCGTTCCTTGCGCTGGGTTTCGTACGTGTCAAAATTGCCTTCGCACCAGTAGACGTAGCTGTCGCCTTCGAAGGCCAGGATGTGGGTGGCGATGCGGTCGAGGAACCAACGGTCGTGGGTAATGACCACCACGCAGCCGGCGAAGCTGAGGATCGCTTCTTCCAGCGCCCGCAGCGTGTCGACGTCCAGGTCGTTGGTCGGCTCGTCGAGCAATAGCACGTTCGAGCCGCGGCGCAAGAGCTTAG
>CAZUPX010000259.1:0-10085 GCA_964622155.1 uncultured Planctomycetaceae bacterium
TCTGCGCGCTCTGCCCGACGTGTATCGCGACTATCAATTCTGGACGTTTCGCTATCCTACCGGCGGCGAATTGCTGGACTCCGTGGCAACGCTGCGCCATAGACTCAACCTCGCGCGAGAACAGTTCGATCCTCGGCATCAGGATCCCGCGCTGGACCAAGTGGTCCTGGTGGGTCACAGTCTGGGCGGGTTGGTATCGAAGATGCAAACCGTCACGTCGCACGACCTTCTTTGGCGACAGGTGGCTCAGAAGCCCGTCGGCGCCGTGCGCGCGTCACCCCAGGTGCAGGCACGGCTAACGCGAGATTTCTTCTTCGTGCCGGTACCCAGCGTGACTCGCGTCGTGTTCATCGGCACTCCGCATCACGGCAGCTCGTTCGCGAGACGATTCGCCGGGCGAGTTGGCAGCAACATGGTCCGCTTCGGTTCCCAGGAAGATACCGTATATCGAGAGTTGATGAATGCGAATCGCGACGTGTTTCAACCGACCATCACGCGTCGCCCCACGACGATTGACCTGCTCGAGCCGTCCAGCCCGTTCTTGACGGCGCTTGAGCAGATGCCAATCAATCCACCCGTTCGATTGCACTCCATCATCGGCACGGGAGGAAACGAGCCGTTTAGCGAACCGGGCGACGGAGTGGTGACCGTTGCCAGCGCGCGGCACGCGGGCGTCATCAGCGAAGTGTTCGTGCCGGCCAGGCACGAAAAGCTGCATCGCCATCCTGTGGCAATCGCGGAACTGGCGCGCATTCTTCGCGAGCACGCGGCCGAATTGAAGCGCAAGTGCGTCGGCGTGCCCCTGGCCGGCGGATCGCCACCATGATGGCGCGGTAGAAGCGTCCTGTGGCAGCCAACACGCCAGGGCCGACGATCTGTTAATAACGGAAGATCAAGTCGGCGTAGACCCGGTTGTGCAGGATGTCGGTGCGTTGGGTCAGCGGAAATTCAAAGCCGCTGCCCATTTCGACATTGCCGCTTGGCTTCCACTTCAGGCCCACGACACCGGTCACGACATCCGTGCCCGCGACGCCGGCCGTGGGCAGGTTGATAAGATCGATCGCCGTGATCCCACCAGTAAAGTTATTACCGGCATTCTTCATCCAGTGAAACCAATTGACGCCTACCAGAGGATAGATATGGTTCGGCAGTTCGTAGTCCCACTGATTCGACCAATACCAGAGCTGCGTGCCCCAATTGCTGTCGGCCGGAATACGAAATCCGCTGGCGCTGAGCCAGTGGCCCCAGTCGTAGATCTGTTTGCCACCGGTGAGGAAGAAATGGAAATCGCCGTCGCCAAAGTTGGAAAAGGCGCCCGACGAGCCGGGGATGAAATAAGTGATGCCCGCCGAGACCAGCAACTGCCGCTCGACGTCGCGCACGAAGTTGTACTTCAGGCCGACGGGTGCGGACGTGAACCCGGCCGGGGCGCCTCCGCCGGGCTGATTGACCTGCAAGTAACCCAAACGTGGGGCGATGATACTCCAGCGGTCCGAGATTCGACCGCGAAGCTGAGCGGCCCACACTTGCGCGTCACCTCCTCCGATAGTGCCGGGCAAGCTATTGTCGAGAAAGATTCCGCGCACTTCGGTCAACGACCGTGGGTCCTCGAAGAAGAACGGGTTTGAGATGGGACTGATGAAACCGTCGAAGCAATGATCGCTCGGCAGCATGCCGAGGATGCGTTGGCAATCGTCGTAACAGTCGCAGCACTCGCCGCAACAACCGCACTCGTCGTCGCCGCACAAGAGAGATTCGGCGAGCAACTCGTCGGCGCCGGCCGACACGCACAGCGACGTCGTCGACCAAATCAAACTAGCGAACACCAAGGCCCATCGCATCGTTGCACCATCCATGGAGCCATATTGCTATAAACCTTATACGCATTATCCCTATCGACCACCGCTCGCGGCGCTTTCGGCGAAAGGTTCGGCGGCGAGAGAGCCTGCCCGACGCACGGTTTCCGCAATACCGAAATAGGCGACGCATGGTCCCCAGCCGGCAAACTTTCCCAACGACCACCACCGAACGGGCGCGATGAGCAGGATGTTGCGCGGGTCAGTGCACTCGGTCGACCTCAGCACAAGTTGACGCCAGCTACCGCGCGTCGCTTGCATCTATGAAGTGGATCTTCCAAATCGATGAACGCCTACTTGAGTGCTACCAGCCGGAATTGTGAATCCGCCGGGGTCGCTGCGGAGTTTACGAAGCTTCCAGAGTGATGCAGGATCGTCCTGTAAATTTGATGCGGAGTCGAGATTTTCACTGGTGGCCCAACGAATTCGCATCCACGAGACGATTTCCGGGGCCCGCGGATGGTCGGGGCACAAGTGTCGGCCACGCGGTCGGTCTGTTAAAATAGTGTCCGAGGCGATACTCGAAATCCCCCCCAAGCCGTGAATCGCGTCGTGATGCCCAGTATCATCAAGCAACTCGGAATCGCGGCGGCGCCGACCTTTCGCGCGCTGGTCGTCGCGGCGACGGTCTTATGCGACGGCTCGGGTGACCGCTGCGCCGCGGCGGAGCCGCCAACGGAAGATCAGGCGGCGGCGCGGACGTTTGACGACCGGATCGCTCCGTTGTTGGCACGCCGCTGTTTGCAGTGCCACGATTCGTCCGAGAAAAAGGGGGGACTCGATCTGACGCGGACCGATGCGGCCATGGCCGGTGGCGACAGCGGCGCGGTGATCGTCGCGGGCAAGCCCGACGAAAGTTACCTCTGGGAACGGGTGACGGGCGACGAGATGCCCCCCAAGCAGCCGCTCTCCGCCGCGGAAAAAGAGTTGCTGCGAAACTGGCTCGCCGCGGGCGCCGTTTGGGGCGCCGATCCCATCGACCGGTTTCGCTACACGAGCAACGTGCGTGCCGGCTACGACTGGTGGGCGCTTCAGCCGGTGCGACGCCCCGATCCGCCCACGGTGCAGCGAACCAACTGGCCTCGAAATCCGATGGACCACTTCGTGCTTGCCCGACTAGAGTCACAGGGTCTCCAGCCGTCGGAAGAGGCGGATCGCCGAATCTTGATCCGCCGGCTTGCATTCGATCTGACCGGACTTCCGCCCTCGCCCGAGGATGTGGCGTCGTTTATAGCCGACGCCGATCCGAAAGCTTACGAGAACCTGGTAGATCGGCTGCTGGCCTCGCCCGGCTACGGCGAGCGCTGGGCGCGGCATTGGCTGGATTTGGCGCGGTTCGGCGAGAGTAACGGCTTTGAATATGACGAGCCACGGCGTAATTCCTGGCCGTATCGTGATTGGATTATCGATGCGCTGAATCGCGACTTGCCGTACGACGAGTTCGCGCGGCAGCAGTTGGCCGGCGACGTGCTTGTGCCCGGCGATCCGCAGGCGATCAAGGCGACCGGATTTCTGGTCGCCGGAGCATTTGACACGGCGGGCCAGAATCAACAGAGCGCGGCCATGAAGGCCGTGGTCCGACAGGACGAGCTGGAAGACCTGGTGGGCACGACCTGCCAGACGTTTCTGGGGCTAACGGTCAACTGTGCGCGGTGCCACGATCACAAGTTCGATCCGATTCGTCAGAGCGAATACTACCGGCTCACCGCCGCGCTGTCGGGCGTGCGGCACGGCCAGCGCGACATAACATCGCCGGCCGAGCGCGCCGAGTTTGCACGCCGCGCCGCTGAGACCCAAATGCGCCTCGACGACGTGGCGGCCAAGATCAAAGCCATCGACGAACCCGTGCGGGCGCAGATTTTTGCCGAGCGAGGGACCCCAGGCAGTCCATCGCCGGCGCCTGCCCCTATTGCGGATTGGGAATTCGATGGAGACCTGCGTGATCGCACGGGCGTTTTGCACGGCGCCTCGCACGGCGGCGCTCGTGTACGCGACGGCGGACTGGTGCTCGATGGTAAGCAGGCCTATGTCGCCACGGTTCCTCTGCAACGTGATCTGCAAGCCAAGTCTCTTGAGGTCTGGCTCTCGCTGGGCGATTTGCGACAAACGGGCGGAGGGGCGATCGGCATTCAGACCCTCGATGGCGGCACCTTCGATTCAATCGTGTTCGGCGAGCTCGAGCCGGCGCGTTGGATGGCTGGAAGCAACAACTTCGCTCGGACGCAAAGCTTTGAAGGTCCGCCCGAGAGAGAAGCCGACCAGAAAACGATCCAGATCACGGTCGTCTACGCCACGGACGGAACGATCACCGGCTATCGCAACGGACAGCTCTATGGCGAGCCGTACCTCGGTTCGACTCCGGTGAGATTCAGCGCGGGCAAGTCGCAGGTCGTGTTCGGATTGCGGCATGGCAGCGCCGGCGGAAACAGGATGCTCGCGGGCGTGATCGATCGAGCGCGGCTGTACGACAGGGCATTGACCGCCGACGAGGTAGCGGCGTCGGCAGACCCAAGCAAGTTTGTCTCCGAGGCGGACATCGAAGCCCGACTTGCGCCGGACGTCCGGGCCGAACGGCGGCGGTTGCTCGAACAGCAACAAGAACTGAAGTCACAGTCGGCCGAGCCGCGCAAACGCGAGTGTTACGCGGTGACGCCTCGACAGTCCGACCCATCCCATCTGCTGCTGCGTGGCGATACGCGACAACCGGCAGAAGTGGTGTCGGCCGGCGGCGTGGCCGCGGTGGCCGGGCTGAGTGCCGACTTTCAGCTTGCCCCCGACGCGCCCGAAGGTGAGCGGCGAGTCGCGCTGGCCCATTGGGTCACGAGTCCAAGCAATCCTCTGTTTTCACGGGTGATTGTCAATCGGCTCTGGCACCATCACTTTGGCGCGCCAGTGGTGGACACGCCCAATGATTTTGGCTTCAACGGCGGCCGGCCGAGCCACCCGGAATTGCTCGACTGGCTGGCGTCAACGCTTGTGGAGCAACGATGGAGCCTCAAACAACTGCACCGTGTGATCGTGCAGTCGGCCACGTATCGCCAGGTGTCGTTGCGCAATCCACTGGCGGCCAAACAAGACGCCGACAATCGATTGTTGTGGCGTAAGAGTCGGCAACGGCTGGAGGCGGAGGTCGTGCGCGATGCCGTATTGACCATCGCTGGAGAGTTGAATCCGGCCAGCGGCGGTCCCGGCTTTCGAGATTGCAAGGAAGTGCTTCGTTCCGGCAGCTATTCGTACGAACCGGCCGACCCTGTGGGAACTGAGTTCAATCGCCGTAGCATTTATCGCGTTTGGACCCGCGGCGGCCGCAGCGCGTTATTGGATACATTTGATTGTCCCGATCCGTCGACAACCGCGCCCAAGCGTGCCGTGACCACCACGCCGATCCAGGCACTGACCTTGCTCAACAATTCGTTCATGTTGCGAATGGCCGACAGCTTCGCGGCACGGATCAAGCGTGAGGCCGGCCCTGATATCGCACGGCAAGTTGCCCGAGCATACCAGTTGGCGTTCACTCGCGATCCAAGCGACGACGAAGCGGCCACGGCCCGGCGAGGCGTCGAGCAGCATGGGCTTGGCGTCCTCACCCGAGCCATTTTCAACAGCAACGAGTTTTTGTACGTGGATTGAGCCTAGCCCTCAGCCGGTTTTCATGATTCCTCTTACTGTTGAAGTTTGACATGCACGACGTTTCCATTGACCGCCCAGCACCGGCGCCGATCGTCGATCGCCGTGGCTTTTTCTCGTGGGCCACCAGCGGCCTGGGGGGGGCGGCGCTGGCGAGCTTGCTGCTGCGAGACACTCGTACCCTGGCGACGCCATTGCCGGGCGAGGCTGCCGACCCGCCGCCGCACCATCCCCCCAAAGCCAGGCGCGCGATCCAAATTTGTCTGTGCGGCGCGCTAAGCCATCTTGACTCGTTCGATTACAAACCGGCGCTCGAGAAGTTCCACGGGCAGCCGATGCCCGGCGACGAGAAGCCCGATGTCTTTTTTGGCCAGATCGGTTTGTTGCGCAAGAACGATTGGGCGTTCAAGCCGCGTGGCCAGAGCGGACTGTGGGTTTCCGAGCTGTTTCCGAGCATCGCGGAAGTCGCCGACGAGCTGACGGTGATCAATTCGATGGTCGCCGAGACCTCGAATCACACGCCCGCCACGTTTCAGGAAAACGCCGGCTTCCGGCTCAACGGTTTTCCGGTACTCGGTTCGTGGTTGTCGTACGGGCTGGGAGCGGTGACCGATGATCTTCCTTCATTCGTCGTGATTCCCGACGCGCGCGGACTGCCCGCCGGCGGCACGATCAACTGGACGAATGGTTTTCTGCCGGCCCGTCATCAGGGCGTGGCGTTTCGCAGCAAGGGGTCGGCCATCGACGACCTGTTGCCCGCGCGGCCCATCGGCGCCGGGCAAGAGCGGGCAACGCGCGAACTGTTGGACTCGATGAACCAGCGGCACCTGGCCGCGCGCGGATCGGACGATGTCTTGGCGGCCCGCTTGCGGAGTTACCAGTTGGCGGCCAAGATGCAGATGGCGGTGCCCGAGATCACGGCGCTCGACCGTGAAACCGCGGCCACGCAGGCCATGTACGGCATGGATCGTCCCGAGTCGGCCGATTTTGGGCGCGGTTGCTTGTTGGCGCGTCGCCTTTTGGAACGGGGCGTGCGGTTCGTGCAGTTGTTCTCGGGAGGCTCCTTCGGCAATCCGCGAATCAATTGGGACGGCCACGAGAACATGCTGGCCAATCACGGCCAGGAATCCCCGCGCATCGACCGACCGGTGGCAGGTTTGATCCGCGACCTTAGGCAGCGAGGCCTGCTGGACGACACGCTCGTGCTGTTCACGACCGAGTTCGGACGGACACCATTTACCCAATCGGCGGCCGACGTGGTCGGGTTAGGCCGAGACCACAATCAAAATGGGTTTTCTGTGTGGATGGCTGGCGCGGGCTTGCGACACGGATTCGCTTACGGCCGGACAGACGACTTTGGCTACAAGGCTGTGCAGGATCCCGTCACCTGGCCCGATTTTCACGCGACTGTGCTCGACCTGCTGGGAATCGATCACGAACGGTTGACGTTCTATCACAACGGAATCCAGCGCCGACTGACGAACGTACACGGCGCCGTCATTCGCGACTTGTTGGCGTGACACTTCCGGCGCCGGCCGCCAATGGTTGAGTGAGGTTCGTGATCGATGACACGCATGACGCCCCAGGACATTTTCGACTTTCACGCCTGGTTCACCGACAACTTTCGGCCGCTGCTGGGCGCGCGGTACAGCACGACGTATCAGGCGTTGTTGCTGGCGGTCGCCCGCAATGCCAAGACGATCGTTGAGACGGGCACCACCAGGGCCTTGGGCGATTGGCAGACGGACGGGAAGTCGACCATCGTGCTGGCCGCGTTTGCCGAGCGATATGGCTGCAAGCTCTGGACCTGCGACCTCGACGAAGCGGCAATCTCGATGGCGCGCGCGGCCACCGCGCAGTTCGCATCCCGCGTCGAGTACATCGTCTCCGACTCGGTGGCTTTTCTGCGTGACTTCAAGCAGCCGATCGACTTTTTGTACCTGGATTCGATGGATTTTGACGATCAGCATCCCGACCCGTCGCAGGATCATGCGCTCGCCGAGGCGCAGGCGGCCGTGCAGGCGCTGCACGTGCAAAGCATTGTGCTAATCGATGATTGCAACCTGCTCCACGGCGGCAAGGGAGGCAAGGTCATTCCGTTTCTACTTGGACAGGGCTGGCACGTCATCGGCCTGAATTATCAGGCCTTAATGAGCCACGTGTTCTCCGGAGAGATCATGGGCTGAGGATGGCGCTCGACACGAGCTCACGTCGCGACAATGGGCGCCTAGCAGCCTGTTGATTTACTCAACAGGCTGCGACATCGCATGGATGCGATGACCCCGATTCCATCGGGACGAGCCGTGCGGAGCTTGGCTCCGCACTTGGCGAGGTTGAAAAATGCCACGACGGCATTTTTCAACGGACTGCTACCGGTGCATCCCGTAGAAGTGCGAGTAGTACATGAAGTGGCTGCCGTGGCCTGTGGTGCCGCCGCTGCGCGATCCGCCCGCACCAACGCCCGAGTTGGCCTGCTGCTGCAAACGGTTCAGCGAAGCGCCCTGCCGGTTGATGGCGTTGCCCTGGTCGACTAATGGCCGGACAAGGGTGTTATACGAGGAGACCTGATTGAGTGGGTTGTTGTTTTGCAGCAGGTTGAGGTAGGGGCTGGTCGTTGGCCCGTACGGGCTATCGGAACGACCGCCGTAGAATTGTTGTTGCGCCAGACCCACGTTGGGAGCCGCCAACATTGCCAGTCCACCAAGCACGGCCAGTAGCGCGATTCGCAATCTCGTCATGGTGGGCTCCTTCTTTTGTAAGTTCGGCACAGTTTGTGGATTCGACAAAGTGGCGTTGCGTAGCTTACCGTAGATTCTGGCCACGGCGCGCTCGACGCAGGTTGCCCCTTTCCGCCTCCACTCTGACGATTATACCACATTTGCCGGGTGCCGAGCAAAATCAGCAAGCGGCCGCTACGGCGAACTGAAGGACCCCGCTTGCAGCAACAGCGAAGCCAACTCGCCCAAAAAGGTCACGATCACGCCGACATACAGAATGCCGGTGGCGCTTTGCGTGTTGGGAATCTTGAGCGTGCCGAGAGTCATCACGGCCACCACCAGCGCGCCCACGATGCCGGCCAGCCACCGCAGCGCCAATAGCGCCCAAGCGACGCCCCCCAAACTGGTTGCGCCCGGCAGACCGTCGACCATCGCGACGGCTTCGACAACGGCTCGTAGACACACCGCGGCGGCCATCAACACTACCAGTCGCCGTAGCGGCCCAAGCGCCATCGACGGCGAGTTCAAGTACCAATGGCCCAAAAACATGGCCGCCAGCGTGAAACCCAGCACGAGTCCTCCGCTCACCGGGTCCAGCGCGGCCAGCGCGTTGGCGGCCAGTCCATCGCTTGTGCGCCACGTCGTATCCGACCAAGCGCCCCACAACGAAAGGCCGGCAATACCGCCGAGGGCAACGATGCCCGCACGAGGCTTTTCATACAGCCACAGCACCGAGCCGACATAGCTAGCGATCGCGGCGGCCAGTGGCGGCGCAAGCGCGAACTGATCGCGCGCACCCAGCGCAACCATCGTGGCCAACACGTTGACGCCCAATAGCACGTAAAGATGATTGCGATAGTAGCCGCTGGTGACCTGCCGCGGGTTGGTCAGCGACATGCCCAGGGCCAAGCCAAATGAAAGCCGCAAGAGGAACTGGCTTAACAACTGGCTGAGAATGGACACGTTGCGAGATTGGCCCTAATGGAGTCGTTCAGCTTCGACGCTATTGCCGCCCGCCGTAAATCAAGTTCATCATCTCGGAGCGGCTGGACAGATTCGAGCGGAAGATGCCCTTCATGGCCGAAGTGACGCACAGGCTGCCCGGCTTGCGAATGCCGCGAATGGTCATGCACGTATGGGTGGCCTCAATGACGACCGCCACACCCTTGGCCGTCAGCTCTTCCATCAGCAGGTTGGCGATCGTCTCGGTCATGCGTTCCTGCACCTGCGGGCGGCGAGCGACGCACTCGACGACTCGGGCGAGCTTGCTCAGCCCTACCACGCGCCCATTGGGCAGGTAGCCAATATGCGCCTGGCCCATGAACGGCAGCATGTGGTGTTCGCACATGCTGTTGAAGCTGATGTCGCGCACCAACACGATCTCATCGTATGCCTCGGAGAAGAATTTTTTCAGATATACGCGGGGATCTTCGTGCAGGCCGCCGAACAACTCGGCATACATCCGGCCGACTCGGGCTGGCGTGTCGAGCAGTCCCTCGCGATCGGGATCTTCGCCCACCGCCGCCAAAATCTCGCGAACAGCACGGGCGATTCGCGGTTGGTCGACCTTCACCGAGGCCGCTCGCAACGCGCCGCCGTCCTCTTCGCCGGGCACGCTCCCGCCGTCGGCAGATTGATTGGTGCTGGGTGATCGCATGTAGTCGATCTTAGATGGCGCTGGGAGGGGTGGTCAACCGGGGTGGAACCCGTGTAGACACCAACTAATTCGTGCTGAAGGCCGGGGGAAAGCCGGCGGCGACGCAAGATTCAGCCGCGGCGCTCGATTTGCGCTTCAGGTGCGCCATGAGCATCCGGGCGCGACGCTCGACATTTTGCTCGGCCAACAGCGCTTGCTTTGAGCTCACGTCGGCGTCGATTGCGTAAC
>CAZUPX010000260.1:0-3306 GCA_964622155.1 uncultured Planctomycetaceae bacterium
CGCATCGTGTCGCTGGCCGGCTGGACCTGGCCGTCTCCGCCTTGGGTCATGTCGTCCATGCGAGACTCCTCCACATTGCTGCAGCCGAAAGGGCGCGCGTGCCGGCCCTCGGTCGGAACACGCGAAGAATGGTCGGATGCGGCCTACGACCGGGAGATCGTGTTCTGCTCCACGAGCCGCTCAACGTCGGGCCAGCGGACCCGGCGGCTCTTGCCGAGCTTCACGTAGGGAAGCTCGCCGGCTTCCATCATCTGGTAGACCTTGCTGCGGCTGACCGCCAAGTGGCGGGCAACGTCCGTCACGCGAACCAGTCGATCTTGCACGTTTGTGGTCGTCATTGTGTCCTCGCAAAGGCGTTCAGGAGTGCCGTCGTCCCATGACGGCTACCATGCTTGCAAGTGTACCTAGGATCGGTTATCGTACAAGACGCTTACACCACTATAGGTATCACGCTAGTCGTCCCGCTGATTTGCCCGGAGGAGCCATGCCCGCCATCCTGACGTTCGAACACACGGTCAGCGCCATTGGCTACGAGTGGGTTCCAGCCGATCAATGGAACCTGGTGGACGGCCAGCGATTCAGCAATCTCGTGCAGCCGCGCTGGCTTGTGCGGCAGCCTTGGAACCAGCTGGGCGACAAGACCCCACGGCTGTTGCTGCGCCCGAAGGGGGATTCTGGCGGAGGCTATCGGACTGTCGCGCCAACGGTCGAGGACAGCGGCTTGTTCCGCAACTTCGCCGTGTTGGAACCCACGCCGGAATCCATCGTCGAGTTTGCCGGTCGCTACGGCACCCTGTGGGAGACGATGGTCGGCGAGCCGTTTCACGAGTGGGAGTTTGAGATCCGCACCATGCGGTTCCTCATCGACGTGTGGGACGCCGCCGAAACCAAACGATCGGGCCACATCGCCAAGCACTTCCATACCGAGAAGGGGGGCAGGGTGCTCCTTCCCTTCGCGGACACGATTATGGACTACCGGCCATTTCGCTCGCTGGACCGGCCGGCGCCTCTGGAAGTAAGTGACTGCGCCGAGGCGGCCTCCGGCAAACCCCTGGCCGTGGCACGGTCCTATGTGGTGGACGCCGTCAATCGGCGCTTAAACGCCATCGGTGCGCGTCTCGAGCTCGATCGATTTGAAATGCCCTACCGCCTGGTCATGCAGCCGAACAACCTGCTTGGTGCCCTGTGGCTCCAGTTCGCACTATCGATCAGCGAGCGCAAGAAATACCAGAGCTGTGAAGCGTGCGGGCGGTACATGGAGCTTTCGCCCGAAGTGAACCGCGCCGACCGGCGCTATTGCGGCAACGCGTGCCGCAATCGGGCGCTTCGCCGCCGCCAGAAGAAAGCCGCAGAGATGCGGGAGTCTGGAAAGACGCTGCGGGAGATTGCCAAGGCCACGGGATCGGATATGGCCACCATCAAGAAATGGCTCGCCAACCGGGAGGAGTAAGACATGCCACGCGCGCGGCGCGGACGTGGGGAAGGGTCGATCTACCAGCGGACCGACGGCACCTGGTGTGCCACCTACAGTGTCGGCTACGCCGCCAGCGGCAAGCGGGTTCGCAAGACGATCTTCGGCCTCAGCAAGGAGGAAGTCGCCAAGAAGCTGAGCAAGGTCCAGGCGACGCGGATGGACGGCACGTTCGTGGAGCCCAGCCGCACCCGCCTCTCAGCCTTCCTGGAACGCTGGGTTGAAGACGCCGCCCGACCGACGATCCGCCAGACGACCTACTATAGCTACAAGGGAATCATCAAGAACCACATCGATCCGCGGATTGGTGGCACAACTTTGGCCATCCTCAATCCGGTTCACATCCAGCGGCTGTACGCCGATATGGAACGCGACGGCGTTGGTCCACGTGTTCGCCAACTCACGCACGCCGTGCTCCGCCGGGCCCTCAAGCAGGCACTACGCTGGGGCCTGATCGCCCGCAATCCCTGCGACGCGATCGACCCGCCGCGCGTGCCCAAGCATGCGATCACGCCCCTGACCAGCGAGCAGGTCCAGAAGTTCTTGCAAGTCGCCAACGGCGACCGGCTGTATGCGCTCCACGTAGTAGCGATCGGAACCGGCATGCGGCTGGGTGAAATATTCGGGCTGCAGTGGTCAGAAGTCGACTTCAAGGGCCGCGCGATCAATGTCCGTAGCACGCTGATCGAGATCAACGGCAAACTGTCGCTGGCTGAGCCGAAGACTCCCAAGAGTCGCCGGCGGGTCGATCTACCGCGGGTCGTCGTCGACGCACTGACGAAACATCGGGTTCAATCAGTCCGCGAAGGCTTCGCCAAGGAGCCCTGGGTCTTCTGCAATTCCACCGGCGGCCCGTTGCGGCGAACACACTTCCACGTCAACCATTTCAAGCCGCTGCTCGTCACGGCCGGCCTGCCCGACATCCGCTTCCATGACCTTCGTCACACTTCTGCCACGCTCTTGCTCGCCGCCGGGGTTCATCCCAAGGTCGTGCAGGAACGGCTGGGCCATTCACAGATCGGCATCACTCTCGACACGTATTCACATGTCGTACCGACGATGCAGCTTGAGGCCGCCACCAAGCTGGACGCAATGATGCGCCCCGTCGCAAAATCCAAGAATGCGCGAGCTCGCCGTGCGTAGCGATCGGGTCGCCTGTCAGATTCATTCATTGGCTGGCGACCTATTCGGCCAAGAACCGCCTTATACCGCGCTCGTACGTCCGCGAACGTCCGCTGTCGATCTACGCCGTCCAAGGTCTGACCGTCCACGCCGTTCTTGCCCGTCCACCACGATCCACCGGGTAGCCGCCTCGAGATTGGCTACATTTTGGCTACATCGGGCCGCGCTCTGCGCGCGGTTTCACGCTTCGCGGCGCAAAAGAAAAGCCCCGCAACTCTAGGCGGGGCTAATCGTTGTGGAAAAGCGGAGGGCATGGGATTCGAACCCACAACCCCTTGCGGGGCACCTGATTTCGAGTCCTACCTGGACATGTGTCCAATACGTCCACGATCGCCCAACGTTTGCACCTGTTTCACGTTGTGACGACGGCAATCTTCCGCGATTGTCCACGAAGTGCGCCAATGTTCCGCGTGTTGGCTACAGATTGGCTACAAATCGGCATTAGAGAAGTGACGACACTCGCCTCCCGCTGCCCTTTTACATGCCGATCTCCACCTGGTCGAACGCTTCGGCAAATTGCGACCCAGGCCTCCTGCTGTTCGTGCTTTCGTTGTGCCAACGCCATGCGTGCGTCCTTTCACTCGGAGTGTGTGAGTCCGACCGGCAAAATTGTCGCCGGCCCCGCCGCAAGGTCACGGAGACTTTTTCAACAG
>CAZUPX010000261.1:0-3772 GCA_964622155.1 uncultured Planctomycetaceae bacterium
TGAGAGACGGCCTCGCTGTCTTGGAGTCCTTGGTCAATCAAGCATTCGAGTCGTGATCGTCGCCCATTTCAGAGCCAAGGCGTGCGTACCTATAGTGCGAGCGTAGGCATCCCCCGACTTTTGACAAGAACCCCGCCCGGGTCAACTCGACCCCGCGGGGTCTTTTGTTGTCGCGTCACGGAGTCGACGCGCCGTCGTGCGGTACAGATTGGTGCAATCGCGACTATTTGCCGGCGCCTGTCGGGGGCGTCGTCGACGCGGTCGGAGTCTTGGCTGGCGCGACCGGCTTGGTGCTGGTCGACGGTTTGACGGGCGATGTGCTAATCGCCGTCACGGTGCCCGCCTTGTCGCTCGTCACGCTGATCCGCATTCCTTTTTTCAGGCCGGCCAACGCGCCGCTCTTGCCATCGATCGTCACCTTGGCGTCTTTTGCCACCGCATGCGTGTGCTCCTTGCCGTCCTGGCCGACCATCACCATCTTGCCGGCCGCCGCGGACACAAACGTTCCGCTGTGCGTGGACTGCTCGACTTTGCGCGCCCTGGCATCGACGGGCGAGACCGTCATGGCCATTGCCAGGCAAGCACAGCCCATCGTCAACACTGCGAATCTCATGACACAACCTCCCATTGCTAAAAGCTGTCGCCTCAAGATATCGCCTCGCTTCGACAACGAATCGGCGCGGCGCCGAATGCGCTGGTACTAAAACCAGTTGGGGAAACGTTGCCCACGACGCCACGAGCGCGCTCCGGAAAACCATGACGAATTACGGCTCCACAGCCGCCATTCTCACGAACGACTCCACCAATTCCTCGGCTGCTCTGACGTGCCCGACTCCGTTCCCCTCGCCTCGAACGAAACGCACTTGCCATGCCAAAGATTTCGGCAAGCGCGGCGAAAGGTGTGTTTTGTCCGCAGACAGAGGAAAATGCGTAGCTGCCATCCGCGTGCGGGCGGGCACGCGCGCTATCGAATTGACGGCAGGGGGAATCGCTTTGGGTCGATGACAGCTTGGCTTGACGGAAATCGACGCAAGCGCGCGCTCGACTGGAAGGATCGATCAATCGCGCGACTCAGTCAGTCTAGAGAATGACCGCTTCGGCCGCCCAATTTGCCGGCAGTTGCGGCAGCGCGTTGGCCTGCGCGTCGTCGATCGCCCGCTTCTGGCGGATCGTGAAGTGAATCCAGCGATTGCAGCCCGGACAACGGCCGGCAAAGCCCGTGTCATCCCACCAGGCCCGCACCAATGGATCGTGCACGTCCCGGCCGAATGCTTCCAGCCGGAAGTCAATGGCCCGCAGATTCTGCGTGCATCCCTGATGCGGGCAACTTGCGTCTTGATAGATCACATGTGGAGCCATGGCGCGATCCGCTCCTCCTTGCCGATACACCGCATGCATCTGCTCAAGATCTGCGGCACTTTGACTGGTAGTCAATCGAGGCATCGCAACGCTCCAGTGTAGACCACCTTAATCTTAGCCCACGAGATCGTCGGGGCAACAGGCACTTGACCACTGATTGCAACTTGGTTAACGCCGCCTAGTGGCCGGACGGCAACTATCGCACTATTTCAAAGTTCCAAACGCCGCCTTGTCGAAGATCGCAACGCCCCAGGGCGTGCGATCGAAGATCAGTCGCAGCTTCACGGTCGAACCGGGATCAAATTCCGGGTTGGCGGTGCGGAAGTCCGACAGTGGAAATTGGAACGTCTGGAAGATTGGTTCCGAGAGCTCATCTCGGTGCAGCAGCTTCGACTTGAGAAACACCGTTTCAATCTGTGGCTGAAGTTTCGAGAAGTGGCCCAGCGGAAGCCTGGCGACGTGGCCGGCCGCGTCAGTCAGTTCGACGGTCAAGTCGATTGGCTGCCGCGGCTCGTCGCCTTGTGCCTTCTTCCGTTCGTTGGCGGCCGCTTCGTCGTCGGGTGTTGGATTGTCATTCCCATCAGCCAGCGCGAATGTCAACACGCTTTTGTCGCCGAGCTTAAACGCTTCCGCCGGCCAGGTGATCTCGTAGCTGGGCTCACCAGCATGATGCTCGCGGTCCCAGCCCAAGAACACGGCTCGATCCTCATTTGGGTCAGCTCGCAGCGGCATTCGCGCTTCGCGCCATAGCGTCAAGTTGTTCGCGGCAATCCTGCCTTCGTCAACGGTCGTGGTCGACAAGTCGATGTCCTCGTCAAACGTGCAAATCGGCTTCATGCCGCTGTCGGAATACTGCGTGAGGTAGACGGTCTTGGGGAGCCACTTGGAGCCGTAGCGGCTGTCCTCAAACAGTCGTCGGTACTCGGACACGTCGCGCAGCGTGCAATCCAAGAAGGCAGAGATGTAGACACAGGCTACGCGGCGCTGTTCGGCGGAGTCCATGAGTGCACCGGTGTTCACGACGCGCTTGGCAATTCCCACGCCGACGTCGAACTCGCCCCAGCTCGTGTTGAATTGACCGTGATTCGCCCCATACACGTACACGGCCGATTTGAAAAAGTCCGCTTCGCCGCTGAACCGTATGCGATCGAACTGGTGCAGGCCGAAGAATGACGATACGTCGCTGTCGTGCGAGCCTTGAATCGTGAAGTAGTTGATGTTCTCCAGCCGCGTGGTCGAGCCGGCCGGGCGATACTGCCGGTCGGCCGGCGCGATCGCCACAAGGCTGCGAACGCGGTAACCGTAATCGAACCGCGCTATGCCGTTGTCGGGGTTGTACGGTAAGCGATTGAACGCCGCCGCGTGGGCCACCGCCTCACCGCCGCGCGAATGGCCCACCAGCGCGATCCGCTCGGTATCGACCTTGCGAAAAAACGGGCTCTTCTCATCCGCGTTCCAGGCGTGCCACACGCGCAGGTGTTCCAGCAGCAGCCACCCCCGGGCGTTATTCTCCGACTTCAGTCCCTCCCACAGATTCGTCTCCATGCCGTTCAAAAAGTTCTCGTCGACCGAGACGAATAGGTAGCCTCGACTGGCGAGCAGCTCGCCGAGGTACTCATATCCAGGATCCGAAAAGTCGGCGGAGAGATGATTGCCATGCACGATCAGCACCAGCGGAAACGGACCTTCGCCCTCCGGATACCACACGCGGCCGTTGAGCGGCAGCGACTTAGCGTCGAAACCCCAGAACCGGGTCCGCGCCCAGCCGGTGACCCCGCTCCAACCTTTGAGTACCTTCGATCCATCGACGGGCGTGGTTCGCAGTCCGACCCCTTCGCCAAACTCCGGACGATAGAGGTCGCTGCCGGCGCCGTAGGTGGTCGTCTTGACGGAGTGGCTGCCCTGCGCGGCCGGGTCGTCCTGCGACGGTGGGGCGGCCGGTGCATCAGCGATCACCGACGCGTCGGGAATCTCGTCGCGCGCCGCACCTGAGCCGGTCAGCCAGACGCCCGCGGAAATGACCGATCCAACTCCGACAATGGCAAACACAGTGGTCATCGCGCGGACGAACTTCCCGGACTTGCGCCATTGTCCGCTCAACAGGGTCGCGGTCGCTCCGCCCGCGATTGCGGCCACGGCCAACGTTAGGCCAATCGTGGCAAAAAACGCTGCGGCTCCCAGCGGCACCAGCGACAAGCCGCCCGCCAACAGCACAAAGCCCGCCAGCACCGCCCAGCGAAAATAGAGCGGCGTGCGGCGAAAAATCGAAGCCAGCAGGATCAACAACCCGGCTCCGAAAATGGCGATCAAGATGCCGGCGCCGCCGATCACCATCGGGCCTGCCACCGAATCCGCCGTCATCACTTCGATTGTGGCCGACACCCATAGGGTTAGCGAAACCAGCACAACTGCC
>CAZUPX010000262.1:0-2623 GCA_964622155.1 uncultured Planctomycetaceae bacterium
GTGGTGACGCCCGACTTGGCCGAACGCCTGAAGGCCCACAAGGCCGAGCTATTGGTGCTGCTGCGGCCGGTGCCCGACGTGGCCCCCGCTCCGCCCACGGCGACAACGGACGCCCCGGCGATGCCCACGAAGCCCGTTTGCCGATGCGGTTCGACAACCTGTAGGGACGTGCCGATTCACGGTGGGCAATCCGTCCGACGGGACTGCGGCCGTTGCGGTCGTTTCATCGACTTCCCCGTTTGGTACGGCCAGCGGGCCTAGTTGACGATAATAGCTTTAGCGCCTATAATGTACATGAGGCATCCGATAAACCCGACCTGGGAGTTTTTTCGATGAACGTGAGTATTGCGAAAGTGCGGAACAACCTAGCCGACGCGCTGAATCGAGCCGCCTACGGTGGCGAGCGCGTTATCTTGGAGCGGCGAGGTAAGGCAGTGGCGGCGCTGGTGTCGATGGACGATTTGGAATTGCTGGAGCAACTGGAAAACGAAGCCGACCTGAAAGCGGTGCACAAGGCTCGCAAGGAAGGCGGCAAGCCAATCCCGTTGGCCAAGGTCAAGGCCCGGCTGGGGATGAAGTAGGCCATGCCGACTTACGCTGTCGAGTTTCGGCCGTCGGCCGATAAGGTGCTGCAACGCTTGCCGGTCGCCACGCAACGACGGATCGTGGCTGCGGTCGCAGCGCTGGCCGACAATCCACGGCCAACAGGGGTAGTAAGGCTGGCCGGCGACGAAAATGCCTGGCGGATCCGTGTTGGCAGTTACCGCATACTGTACGAAGTCCACGACAAGCGATTGCTCGTGCTGGTGGTTCGCGTTGGGCATCGCAAGGATGTTTACCGGAAAGGCAAGTGAACTATGGCGAGCATTTCGCGCGACAAGAACGGCCGACGGCGGATTTTGTTCGTCGCCCCTGACGGCCGGCGGCCGACGATCCGGCTGGGCAAGGTATCACAACGAACGGCCGAAGGCATCAAGTACCGCGTGGAGCAACTGCTTGAAGCGATCAATTTCAATCGGTCGATGGAAGCCGACTTGGCCCAATGGGTAATGGACTTGGAACCACGCTTGGCCAAGAGACTCGCCCGCGCCGGCTTGATTCCGAATCCGGAACCCAAGCCGGCGGCGACGCTGGGGCCTTTCCTGACCGACTTCACCACGCGCCGCATCGACGTGAAGCCGGCGACGAAGGAAGTCTGGTCGCAAGTGGTGCGGAACCTGCTGGACCACTTTGGCGCGGATCGGGACTTGGCCGACGTGAGCGAACCCGACGCCGAAGATTTTAAGATGTTCCTTGTGGCGCAAAAGCTGGCCCCGACCACGGTTTCCAAGCGGCTGCAATTCGCCCGCATGTTCTTCCGAGCGGCGAAAAAACGAAAGCTGATTGCGGACAACCCTTTCGCCGAAGTGTCCGCCAAAGCGGTCTTAAGGCAGGATCGGCAACGATTCCTCACGCGAGAGGAAGCCGACCGGCTGTTGGCCGTCTGCAATCCGACGTGGCGGGTAATCGTGGCCTTGTCCCGCTACGGCGGCCTGCGCTGCCCCAGCGAAGTTCTTTCGCTCCGCTGGCAAGACCTGGATTGGGAAACCAGCCGGATCGTGGTGCAATCGCCCAAGACGGAACACCACGTTGGCAAGGCGAGCCGGACCATTCCACTATTCGCCGAACTGCGGCCGATTCTGGCCGAAGCCTTCGACCTGGCCCCCGAAGGCGCGGTGTATGTTGTGGGCGGCAACCACCGCGAAGCGGCCAACACGGCGAGCGGTTGGCGGAACTGCAACCTGCGAACGCAATTTGAGCGGATCGTGAAGCGCGCCGGCCTGCAACCCTGGCCCCGCCTGTTTCACGCCATGCGGGCGAGCCGGGAAACCGAACTGGCGAAGGAATACCCGATCCACGTTGTAACTGCGTGGCTGGGTAACACGCCACGCATCGCCTTGAAGCACTATCTGCAAGTGACCGACGCCGATTTTGAACGGGCAGCCGAAGTCGCAGAGAAAAGCGGCGCAGAAAGCGGCGCACCAAGCGCACAAAATGCGGCGCAGCCGGGACGCGCCACGAATGGCGGCGAATCGCATGAATCGAGCGTAACCCCCGTTGGGTGCGCCACTTTTGCGATTCCTAGCGAGTCGGAACTGATTACTGCACAAGTGTTCAGCGGAGAGGACAGGATTCGAACCTGCGGACCAGTTACCCGGTCACCGATTTAGCAAACCGGCGCTTTCGACCACTCAGCCACCTCTCCAAAGGTCGTGCCGGCGCCATCGTGCACTCGGCCGAACCTTTAGAATTTTAGAATCTCTGCGAGGCCCTGCAAGAGAGGTTCGGCCGGGACGGACCCGCGATTTAGGTGCGAATTCGGCGGAGGACCAGATTCTGCGGTGTTCCTGGTTCGCCGCGTGTTGAGCGATAAGGGGCCGTGATTCAACGAATTTGTCGGCCCGCTGGGCGGCGTCGCACGAGAAGGCCGATGCGCCGCCCGACCACCCGTCCCTGACGATCATTGACAACCGCCGAGCGCGAGTTACCGCTTCCATCTGGCCCGACGGAATCCAAAGTCGAGAAAAAGCGGCGGTCTCGACGGCGCGCGAGGCAGGTGACGGGTACTGCGACTGACAGCCAG
>CAZUPX010000263.1:0-3095 GCA_964622155.1 uncultured Planctomycetaceae bacterium
ATGACCATAAACGGCTGTGGCAACGGGTAGGTCTGGCCGTCGGCCGTCACCTGGCAATCGCTCATGGCCTCCAGTAGCGCGCTTTGCGTGCGCGGCGGCGTGCGGTTGATCTCGTCGGCCAACACGATATTGCCAAAGATCGGCCCGCGCGTGTACACAAACTGCCCGGTCTGCGGATTAAAGACGTTGCCCCCTGTGATGTCGCTGGGCAGCAGGTCGGCCGTGAACTGAATACGCGAGAAGATGGCCGAGATGCTCTTGGCCAGGGCTTTGCCGATCAACGTCTTACCGACGCCGGGCACGTCCTCCAGCAGCACGTGGTCGCCAGCCAGCAGGGCCACGACACACAGCCGCACGACCTCGGCCTTGCCGAGCACGACCTGGCCGATATTCGCTTCGAGCTCGGCAACGAGGTTTTGCAACTCGGTTGTCATCAAGTTCCTCAATCCCCGCCACAACCGGTCCCGCCGCGATCCCGAAGCGTCAGTATTAGGGGTTCCGTGGCGTCCGGTTCGATTATAGACCCAGACAACTCATCCTATCCCGGCGCAACCGGGGCGGTCTAGGCTTTGCCGGGGGTAAATTGACCCGACGTGAACGAACCTAATTTGGGCTTGGGCCCTCGTTGTTCTACACTTCCACAAGACTTTATGGGCAGTGTCAGTGTCGGCCCCGAAGGAACCTGGACGTTTAGCGGTGGGCGAGAGCCGCGCATACCAACTTCACTGCCTCAAGCTACGTTGGCTACGACCCTCGAACATAAACCGGATTACTGAGAATCCACGGCCGCTCTTCGCCGGCTAGCGACAGCCAGACTTCAAGGCGATAAATGCCGGGCTGGTCCACGGGCACGTCGATCGAGTCGCCAGACTGTTCGAGCACCACCTGGCCGTCACGCACCAGCTTGATCGCGCCGGCCAGCGGCGCTTCGGCGCGTAGCCGGAGCTTGGGCGCGAGGGGAATCTGGCTGCCGCAGGGCCAGGTTTTGTCGTCCTGTTGGGCTTGAAACACAAATCCACTCGGGTCTGCCATCCAGTCGAAGGCCACGAATGCCCGGCCCGCTTTGAGCGCCTCCCACACGGCCTCCTCGGTCAGCTCATGCACAAGCAAGTGCGTGCTGACATGATGGAAGCTTCGCTCGTAGGGATCCAAATCGAGCTCGAAAATCAAGTCGCCCGGTTTTTTGCTCGCAATCAGAGGTTTTAAGAGCGGAATCTTTTCGGGATCCAAGACGGCGAGCTTCTTATCCAACGCGTCCTCGAGCTGCACCTTGCCCTCGTCGGTCACGCGGGCCCGATAGGCCTGGTTGTGATGCGCGTCATTGGCCGACACGCCCGTGTGCGGCGTCTTGGCGCACAATTGATCGAACCGCTTGAGGTAGTCGGCCGGGTAGTCTTGCAAGGCGGCAAACATTTCCTGCGGGTATTGCTTCACGGCGACTGCCAGGCCGAACATCGTCAAAGGGTTGCGCAGCGCCGCCAGAAACTTGGGCTCGTCCTTGAAGTCGGCGTGCGTGTTGTAAATCTCCGTTCCGGTCAGGCCGTTGATCTCCCAGCTCATCCGCTCTTCCAGATGGCACAAAAAAATCATTCCGTCCGTCTCGCGCACCCGATCGGCAAACTCCTGCGGACCCTTCGTAGCGGGCTCCTGCTTTTGGATGCTCCGTCTCGGGTATGCCAAAAAGCCCTCGGTCTCGGCGCCGGGAATCAACAGCACGCCGTCCTTGAGACCGTGGTGGCCGTCGCCGATGTAATCGTAATGACTGGCCGGATGCTCGGTGAACAGGATCGCCCGGACTCCGACCTTCTTGGCGGCGGCTAGTATCTCGTCGATCGTTCCCCGGCTGTCGTGTGAAAAGGCCGAGTGTACGTGCAGCAGCGCCCGCACGTCGTCATAGCCGCTGTCTAACGACACCTTGTGCCAGTCCTTCTTCAGCGCCTCGACCTTCTCGTGCGTGGCTCGAAGTTTTTCGAGCTTGGCACGTTCCATGGCGTCGCCGACGGCAAGGCGAGGAGTGATCGTTAGGACAATCAGAACGAACAGTAATGGAGCGGAGTAGCGCATGGCCGGAGGTGATTCGTGGTTGGTGCTTGGAATCGGAAGGGGGATGCCGTAGTCGGCGGAGCAGTTGCGCTTATCGTAGCATGTAAACGAACGCGATACACGCAAGCTCGACGGTCGCCTGCCAATTGAGCGACGCGGCTCAACTGATATACTCTCGCTGGCCACACCACACGCGCCGGCGCGACGTGCGGGCCCTCAGCGAGGCGATCGGAGTGCACCCATGCCCTACCTGGTTGGCACGGATGAAGCGGGTTATGCCCCCAACCTGGGTCCGCTGGTGATTTCGGCCACGGTCTGGTGGATCGAGGATGCGACTGACGGCACCGACCTGTACCGGCGGCTCAAGTCGGTGATCTGCAAGTCGCCGCCCCGCACGGCAGCGACACGAAGCAAGACACAGGACCGGCTGGCAGTCGCCGACTCAAAGGCCCTTTACTCGCCGGCTCAGGGTTTGGCGCTGCTCGAGCGCGGCGTGCTGGCAGCACTTGGTTTGATCGATCACTGTCCGGCCGATTGGCTCGACGCATGGCAGGCACTCGACCCCGAAGCGATCGAGCATCTCCCCTCGATGCCGTGGCACGTGGGTTACGAACTGCGACTGCCATTGGCGGCCGACGTGGAGGATTTGGCGACGATCGTACCGAGGCTGCGGCAGCACCTCGAAAAGGCATCCGTGCGGCTGGTGGCGATCAAGAGCAAGGCTGTGTTCCCCGAACAGTTCAATCACTCGACCGACTTTTACGGCAATAAGAGCGAAGTCCTGTCAAAAATCACGCTGGGCCTCGTGGCCGAGGCGCTCGCGGACTGCCCCGGCGAGGACGTTCTGGTGGTGTGCGACAAGCATGGCGGGCGGAATTTTTACGGTCGCTTGCTGCAGCAGCAGTTTCCCGACGTGCTGGTCGAAGTCCACGGCGAGAGTGGCGCCGAGAGCATCTATCGGTTTGCTCCATCGGGCCAGAGGATCGAAGTCCGCTTTCGTGCCGGAGGCGAGTCGTTTCTGCCGGCGGCACTGGCGTCGATGACCTCGAAGT
>CAZUPX010000264.1:0-6386 GCA_964622155.1 uncultured Planctomycetaceae bacterium
CGCACGCCGCGCTCGATCATCCGCCGCGCCAACAGCACGGTATGACCAAACGTGCCCGGCTTGCGGGCCGTCTCGCCGTACAGCTCGTACGTACTGGCGGGCTCGTCGCTGATGTTGGTCAGGTCCGGAACACTGGACTGCATGCGGAACGCCATCTCATATTGCTGGATGCGCGTGTGGGTCTCGGGATCGCCCACCTGGCGGTAGTTAAGCTCGTTGAGCGCTTTGAGCCCGTCGAGCGTGTTGCGCCGCACCTCGGCCGGCACGCCCGGCGGATTGTTGATGTACAGAATCGGATCGGCGCCCGAGCGAAACGACACGCCGGCATGCTCGCCCGGCAGGTAACCGGCCGACCACAAGCGGCCCGAGATGGCCTGCACCTGTTCGGTGTTGGTCGGCTTGGCCACCAGCACGACAAAGGCCGGCAGGTCGCGATTGATCGGCCCCAAGCCGTACGAAATCCACGATCCCAGGCACGGGCGCCCAGTAATCTGGTTGCCGGTTTGGATATAGCTGATGGCCGGCTCGTGATTGATCGCTTCGGTGTGCATGCTGCGGATGAAGCACATGTCGTCAACGCACTTCGACAGGTTCGGCAGCAGCTCCGAAACCCACATGCCGCACTGGCCGTGCTGGGCAAACTGGTACTTCGTCGGCGCGATCGGAAACCGCTTCTGGCCGGACGTCATGGTGGTCAACCGCTGACCCATGCGGACCGAGTCGGGCAGATCCTTGTCGAACCACTCTCCCAAGTTCGCCTTGTAATCGAACAGGTCGAGCTGCGATGGTCCGCCCACCATGTGCAGGTAAATCACCTGCTTGGCCTTGGCCGGATAGTGGGGGCCGATGGCCGGGGGCAAGCCGGGGCCGCCAGGCGCCTCGTTCGTCGCTCCCAGAACGCGACTGGCACCGCCCGTTCCCAGCAGCGAGGCCAGTGCGGCCATGCCCACCGCGTTGCCGCCGCGCGTAAAAAACTGCCGTCGCGTTTCGGTGCGAACCCATTCCTCGAACAGCGGGTGCATGGTATTTCTCCGTCGACTTGAATCGATCGGGGTGCCATGCTCACGCGCCGCGCCAGCGTTGGTTGAGCATGCTCACGCAAGCGTGCGCATGGCACCCGAGAATCTATTTGTTCAAAACCTCGTCCAGGTTCATCAACTCGTTGGTCAACATCGTCCACGCAGCCAAGGTGCAGGTGTCCAGCGAACTATCCGGCTTCGATTCGCCAAAGCTGATCAACTGCTTCGCGTTGTCGGCATGGTCACGATAATGTGACGCCAGCGAGGCCAGCGACCGCTCGACCACCGGCCACTCCTCGCCCGAGAGCGGTCGCGCCAAAATCCGCCGGGCGATAAAGTCGGCTCGGTTGGCATCGGTGTCTCCCCCTTCGATCAGGGCACGCTGAGCCAGGTGCCTTGCGGCCTCGACGAACTGCGGGTCGTTCAGCGTCACCAGCGCTTGCAGCGGCGTGTTGGTCCGCTCGCGGCGGACGGTGCACACCTCGCGATTCGGCGCGTTGAAAATTTCCATCGAAGCCGGCGGCGCCGCCCGTTTCCAGAACGTGTACAAGCTGCGGCGATACAGGCTCTCGCCCGAGTCGACCTTATAGTCGCGGGTGTTGCTGCCGGTCATGGCAACGGCCTCCCACACGCCTTCAGGCTGGTAGGGGCGCACACTCGGGCCGCCTTGCTTGCGAGCCAACAGACCGCTGGCCGCCAGCGCGTAATCGCGCACGATCTCGCCATCCATGCGGAACCGCGGGCCGCGCGACAGCAGCTTGTTTTGCCGATCCTTCTCCAGCTTGTCCGGCGTCGCCGCGGCGCTCTGCCGATACGTGGCCGACAGCACCAGCATGCGGTACAGCTTCTTAATGTCCCAGCCGGTTTCGCGAAACTCAACGGCCAACCAATCCAGCAGCTCGGGATGCGAGGGCAAATCGCCGCCCACGCCGAACTCACCGGTCGTCTTTACCAACCCAGTGCCGAACACTTCCTGCCAGAAACGATTGACCGTCACCCGGGCCACCAGCGGTTGATCGTCGCGCAGCAGCCACTTGGCAAGGCCCAGCCGATTGCGCGGCTGGTCGGCCGGAAACGCCGGCAGCATGGCGGGGGTCTCGGGCGACACCTGGTCGCGGCGCTTGTCGTACTCGCCACGAAACAGCACGTGAGCCATCGCCGTCTCGGGCTTTTCTTGCGCGACGTGGGCGATGGTCGCACGCGATTTGATGTCGGTCTCAACCGTTTTCAGGTCGCGCTGCTCGCCGGAGAGTTGCTGAAACGACGAATCGATCGATTCCAACCACCAGCCGTACAGCTCTTCGACTTCGCTGGGGGCACGGCCTTCGACCGGCTTGGCCACCAAATACGCCGCCCGCGTGGCGCTGGCCAACTGCGTCAGTTCATTCGGCGGCAACGCCCGATCGTAAATCCGCAGATCTTGAATCGCCAGGTCGTCGACGCGGTAGCCTGAGTTTCGCTGCGCCAGCTTGAGCGGGACCGTCGTACGGATCGAGTTCTTGAGCGAGTCGGCCGCCAGCTCGACGGTTTGCAGTGCGCCGTCGACGTAAATCTTGACGCCGCCGGCGCTCCCCGACCCGTCGTAGGTCACGCTGACATACTGCCACTTGTCGGTCTTGAGCGGCGTTTTGCCAATGACTTTCACGGCGTCGTCGGGCCACTTGGAAACGATGTGCGAGGCCGGCCGCCCCTTATCGAGCCACATGTCCCAGCCGCGGTATGCGTTGCCGTCGTCCATGCGGGCCACGATCGCGCCGGTCGCGCCGTCGCGCGGCATCTTGACCCACGCGCTGCACGTGAACGGCTGATCCTTCTCGAAGTCGCCGGCACCGGGCACCTCGAGCGTCGTCTCGGGTCGAGCCTTGAACGCCTTGGCCGAGGTGAATCCAGTGTCCCACGTCGGTTCGGCGCCGACCGTTACTTGCGTCGACTCACCACCGACCGACACGTCTAGCACGTTGCCCGAGCTGTCACCCAACGGCGCATGCACGACAAGTCCGGCGGTGACGATTTTGGCCTGAACGGCCGGCAGTGCCGCCTGAGCCAGCCACGTGTCGAAGTCGCCGCGCGCCGCCGAACGGCGCGTGTCGACTTTTTGTTGCGCGGTGGCGAGCTTGCCGGGCAGTTCCTCCCACGCTTCACGATCTTTGGCTGTCGGCACAACGATCACCGGCGGCGTGTCTTTGATGTTGCCGTCCATTGCCGCCTGCGTGGTGTTGTTAAAGAACGCGCTCAGCGAGTAAAACTCCTTTTGCGTGAGCGGATCGAACTTGTGGTCGTGACAAACGGCGCAACCGGCCGTCATGCCCAACCAGACTTGCGAGGTCGTCTCGGTGCGGTCGCGCGTGTACAGCACCAGGTATTCCTCGTTGATCGCGCCACCCTCGTTGGTGGTCATGTTGCAACGGTTGAACCCGGAGCCGATGAGCTGGTCGAGAGTGCGGCCCGGCAGCAGGTCGCCCGCCAACTGCTCGACGGTGAATTGATCGAACGGCATGTTGCGATTGAACGCCGCGATGACCCAGTCGCGATAGGACCACATCTCGCGAAAGTTGTCGAAATGAATCCCGTTAGAGTCGGCATAGCGAGCCACGTCGAGCCAATACCGGCCGCGGTGTTCGCCCCAGGCCGGCAAGGCCAGCAAACGGTCGACCAACCGTTCGTACGCCCCTTCGGTCGTGTCGTTGACAAATTCCTCGACGTCCGTCGGTGCTGGGGGCAGACCGGTCAGGTCCAAGCTGACGCGGCGGGCCAGCGTGCGGCGGTCCGCCTCAGGCGCCGGCTGCAAACCGGCGGCCTCGAGACGCGACAATGTAAAGTAGTCAATCGTGTTGCGGGGCCACGCGGCGTCCTGCACCTTCGGCACCGCTGGCAGCACGGGTGCAATGAATGACCAGTGCGGCTGATACTCGGCACCTTGGGAGATCCACTGGGCCAGAATCTTTTTCTGCTCGGGCGTGAGCTTCTTGTGCGAAGCCGGGGGCGGCATCAGCGCCTCGGGATCGTCGGACGTGATCCGCACCACCAGCTCGCTTTCCTCAGGCTTGCCAGGCACGATCGCGCCGCTCTCGACCGCGGCTTCGCGGCGATCGAGCCGCAGGTCGGCCTGGCGAGCCGCGCTGTCGGGCCCGTGGCAGGCAAAACAATTGTCGGCCAGGATCGGTCGAATCGCACGGTTATAGGCCAGCTCGTCGTCGGCCAAGGCCGAGGCGGTCAATACAGCCAGGGCGGCCAAAGCTAGTGGCCAGCTCACGGATCGCACCATATTCAAAACCCCCGGAAGGTCATGCAGGCGAGATTATTTGGGTCGCGTCGACCCTGCGACGAAATGCCGGTTTGGGTAGGCGGGCGGGGGCCGGCAATTCGCCACCACCGCTGATTATAAACGGTCGACGGCACGGGGCCAATCGCCCCGAAAAGAGGGGAAAACAGCGCCCAGCGTTTCCAAAACACCCGTGAGCGTCTGTAGCTGGCCTGCAAGGCCGGCTGCAGAGAGTAAGTGTCAGTCGGAAACGAGGCTCGGTTCCTCTCCGCGATCTCCGGCTTCTCTGCGTTTCTAAGCGTTTCCGAAAACACGAACGAAGATCGGAAACGCAGAGGACGCTGAGAACGAAGAGATGAGAAAGACGAACACTCAATCAATTCTCTCCGACCGCCCCGTACTTCCGTAGCCGGCCTGTGATGCCGGCTGCCGCATCTGGATTCTCCGGCCTCACAGGCCAGGTACAAAAACTACTTGGCCCCCGTATTTGGATGGTCCTTGTAGTGGCAAATCCAACGAAGTCCTTCGAACGGCTTGCCGTCGACTTCCGCCACCGGACCGTGGAATATGTTGAGCGGCGGGCCTTTCTGCGGCGGTTCCAGCACCACGTCGCGGCCGTGCGTCAGCGTCACCCACGTGCTGCCTAGCGTGCCGAAGTAGTATTCGCGGTCAGCGGGGAACTTGTCGGCACGCGACGGGTCGATCGAAATCCAACCCACGTCGGCCACCCAAAACCGGGCCCAGCAGTGACAAAATTTCATATCCCCCTCGGGCTTTCCCGGCGGCATGGGCAGGCCGAACACGTGATCGGCCGGAATGCCCCGCCAGCGGCACACGCCGATGAACACCGAGTTGTAGTCGCTGCAATCCCCGGTCTTGCTGTCGCAGGCCCAAACCGCGTCGCCCACGCCGGCGCCGGGCGCCTTGTAATTGTAGACCATCGTGTCGATCAGGTAGTCGTATATCCTGCGGCCGGCCCGCAGCGGTTCGCCCTCGGGCATGTCGATCACGCTGGCCACGGCGCTAATCCGCCCCTTGATGGGAATCATCTTCACTTCGCCCAGGTAGGGAGCGAACTCGGGACCGGGTTCGACCTGGCGCGTGGAGACGAGCTTCTTGGCCTCGGGCACGGTCGCCTCGCGCACTTCGGCGTCGTATACGATCTCAACTTTGATGGGCTTTTCAGTCGCGTCGGTGCCGGCGCTCTTGGCCGGCAAGTCGAAGTGCTGGTAGTACAGCCGATTGCCAAACTTCTGTTCGGTGGTGATGCGCCCGGCGCCCAGCTCGCTCTCGTTCAAGAGTCGCACCGTCTGCCGCTCGTTGTCCTGCGGCATCGGTACCCACAGGTCGATGGACTTCGCCCCATCGGGCACATTGGGGACCTCGCACACAAAATTCAGCCGCACACTCCGCACCGGCGGCATCTCCGAGGCCGCTTCGCCGGCCCGTGCCGCAGCGGTCGCACTCATCACGAGCGAAATCAACAACAGCGAGCATGAACGGGAGCGAGTCATCTTGGCAGGTTCCTTTCTGATGGTGTCCCGACTTATACTAGTCTTTCGCCGGTTTGTTTCGGGGATCATCGGCTGGGTTGACGTAGTTGATGGACCATGGGCCGATCCCATGAAGCTGTACCACAGTCTCTCCTTCTGCCCAGACAAGGTGCTTCATGCCGGCCGCCCAGTAGCCGAATGAACCGGCTCGCATCTTACGGGCATCCCTCGGGTCGAGCTTGTCTCCCATAACAATGTTAAACGTGCCGGAGATGACTGTCACGCGCTCTACCTTCGGATGCGTATGCGCCGGGATTTTGTAGCCATCGGGCAACCGCAATCGCATGACGAACGGACCATCCTTGGTCGGGTCGCCCTCCAATACGGCGAGCGCAGCGCCGGCCGGAATCGACTTTGGTCCATCTTGCCATTGGATCTTATCAGGTTCGAACAGTCGGCCATCTTGGTTTTCGTGTTCGGCGGCAAGCGCCGCGCGCGCGTAGAACAAAAGCGTCACGGCGCTCAAGAGCGTGATTGCAACTCGCATCGCTTCGGTCCTTTCTCTAGTCAAAATCGCTGACCCAGAAATGGGTTGGTGTCCTAGTCACCCGC
>CAZUPX010000265.1:0-3045 GCA_964622155.1 uncultured Planctomycetaceae bacterium
GTCGAGGAAACTCGTTACCGTGCCGACGCCAAAGCCACCCGCCGCGCCCGTCGTCGCCAGTTCCAGCAATAACTCTCCCGCCAGAAATAGAACTGCTCGCGCTCGCCACGCGCCCAAGCCCTGTCCGTGGTGCGCGCTCACCCAACTCGACGGTTGAAAGAAATCCAAGCTCATCGCGCGTACCGCCGGTAATAGGATGCTCGCCACGGTCGCGGAGGCCACGCCAGCGAAGGCGCGGACATGCTCTCACGGACGTGGCCATCACGCACCAGTCAGTATCTCCTAACTCGCTACGCCCCAACGAAATGGTAGCTCGCACAAACCGCCGGAAGTGCCTCCTGTGCCGATCGATCGGGGTGCGCTACGGCGCATCGATGCAACGTGCCGCGCGCCGACTATCAAGGTGCCCGGCACGATCGTTACAGTCGCAACAGGTGGTACGAACTGGTGCGGGGACAGGAATCGGCGGCACTGGCGGCCATTTCCACCTGCCTGGCGCCTAGCAGCCCGTTGAAGTATTCGACGGGCTGCGCCATCGCATGGATGCGATGACAAAATAGCGACGCAAGTCGTTATTTTGCGAGCCGTGCGGAGCTTGGCTCCGCACTTGGCGAGGTTGAAAAATGCCACCCGTCGAGAGCCTCGGGGTCGAACGACGACGGCATTTTTCAACGGACTGCTAACTCACAGTCAGTGTCCGCGTCTCAATCGGATTGCGCCCGGAGCGGGGGAATGGCCGAGGCAGAGGCTGGGGGTGGCCGGAATTGTCGATGCTGCGGCAGCGGAGAGTGTACTTGCCGCTGGCGATGCCGGGGGCCAACACAGCCCAATGGGCTAACGTATAGCGCAGCGGCCACGTGCGCGGCTTGCCCGTCGACGGGTCGAACTGCAACGGCACTTCGGGCAGTTTGCCATCGGCCAGCGGCGGCCACTCGGTGGGCGGCGGCAACAACTCAGCATCGCGCCAAGTGGCCTTGGCGAAATACGGATCGTCGGCGGCCCACGTCGACTCGGCAGAGTCGATCGCGTACTGCACTTTGGCAAGGCCACCCACGCCGCACTGCGCCAGGCCGGTGATCGGGATCGGCTGGCTGGCTTTCGCCCGGTCGGGCACGCGCACGAAGCGCGCGAAGGATTTTTGCCAACTATCGATGTCGTTGTTGTCGTTGGCATAGGTGTCGTTGGCGCGGAAATCGTTGGTCAGCACCACGCGCTGGAGCCATTTGACGCTCTTGAATCCGTAGGCGTCGGGCACGATGATCCGCGCCGGACCGCCGCGCTTCGGTGAGAGCCACTCGCCGTTCAGCTTGTAGCAGACGATCACGGGCAACTCGCCGGGCGGATCTTCGAGCACGCGATTGATCGACAGCGAACTGGCAAACATCTGCTCCGGCTTGTCGTTGTGATATCCCCAGTAATAGAGGCGACGGACGTTGTCGGCCGGTTGCGCAAGCGCGATCACGTCGCGCAGGGGCACTCCCTCCCACAGGCCCATGCCCAAGGGGGAATTGATGTTCGTGCAGGTCATGATCTTGAGATATCGCACCGCCTTCGTCTCCGCCAACTGCATCAGCGCGGCCCAGTCGAGCGCCGTTCCCTTCTCCTTGGTCATGGGGCGATCGAGCTTCGTGTCGCTGTCGGGGTCGGCGGCGATTTCCAATTGCCATGTGTCGCGATCCAATCCGACTGCGCTGCGTTTGTCGGCAGGCAGCTCCGACGGGAGCGGATCGCCGCGCTCTACAGTCGTGAAGTTCGATGCCGGGGTCAGATACTTGAGCCGGGATATCGCCCGCGAGAGCACTTCGTCGGGCGGAATCTCGCGCGGCGCCGGCTTGGGATTCGGCGGCTCGTCGGCAATGACTGCGCCGGCGCTGGCCGACGCCAGTCCGGCCATGCCGAGCCGTAAAAAATACCGCCTGGTTAAATCATCATGCTCGCGCATCCACGACCGTGCGTCATCGCTCATCGAGGCACCTTCGGCTGGCAGCAGCGGGGATCGGAACCGAAACGAGAATCACGTCGAGTTGGCCCGCGCGGCGGCGGCTTGCGCACGGCCGGAATGCATGGATTTACCTTAGCATTGCGCGGGCGACGGGTAAAGAAAACCGCCCGTAGGGCACCGCCGCCGGACACCGCAGATCGGTAGTTGTGGCCCGGCCAGCGATGCTCTATCCTGTTGCTAGATTGGCGGCCCGACGCGCGGTCCCTTGCAGCGGGCTAAGGATACTTGCACCGGAGGTTGAAATCATGTCGGTCGAATTGCACGAGGAAGCGGACGGAAAAGTCCTGACGCTGAAGATCAGCGGCAAGCTGTCGAAGGAAGACTATCAGCAGTTTGTGCCCGCGGTCGAAGAGCTTATCAAGAAGCACAAAAAGATTCGCGTGCTGTGCCAGATGCACGACTTTCACGGCTGGCAGATGTCGGCCTTGTGGGAGGACATCAAGTTTGACGTGAAGCACTTCGCCGATATCGAGCGGCTGGCCTTGGTCGGCGAGAGCAAGTGGGAGGCGGGCATGGCCGTTTTCTGCAAGCCGTTCACCACCGCCAAAATCAGATACTTCGACGAATCGAAGGCCGCGGAGGCCCAGGAATGGATCCGCGCTGAGTTGCCCGCCGCGTCGACGAAGTAGGAAACGGACGCAGAACGCGGCTAAATCGTGCTTGGGCGCCATGCAGGCCCGGTCGGGGCCGCATGCTAGCGTGATCGCCGGCGGACTGGCAACGCACATGTCCACGAGCCGCGGGCATGGCGCGCGGCGTCTTCAGGACGAGTTTCATGTCGCTGACGTTGGTGATATTTGGCGCATCGGGCGATTTGACGAGTCGCAAGCTGGTGCCGGCACTGTACGAGTTGTTCCGCAAGGGGCGGCTGCCAGAGGGCACGCAGATCGTCGGCTTCTCGCGCACGCCATTCAGCGATGACGCATGGCGTCAGGCACTGGGCGAATCGACCGAGAAATTCAGCGAGGGCCGGTTCGACCGCCCGGCGTGGGACAAGTTCGCGCCAGCCCTGCACTACCAACGCGGCGACATCGACCAGGCAG
>CAZUPX010000266.1:0-4074 GCA_964622155.1 uncultured Planctomycetaceae bacterium
CAACCGCTGGTGCCTGACGGCCAAGCACGTCACGATCGACAACAACGTCGGCCTGGTCCGCTTCGGCGGTAGCGCTACCTACACCGTCGACATGTCCACGATCACGCCGATTCTCAACACCGACAGCAAACCCACCGACCTGAAGGTCTTTCGACTGACGACCGATCCCGGCCTGCCAGGTGACCTTGACCTGCCATGGATCCTGCCCTCGAAGATCGTTAGCAGCACGCCCGCCGGCCGGCAGATCATGATCGGCAACGGACTGAGCACCAACGGCGGTGATTTTTGGCATGCCGACACCAGCCAGAATCCCTGGGTATGGACGACACCGGACCCGCCGATTGACCCTGGCGACGACGACTACAAGGGACTGTACATCAACACCAGCGGCCGCGCCATCCGCTGGGGTGAAAACAACTTCGACGCGACTCTCACGCTCGAAGACCCGACGATCCGTATCATTGGCTACACAACGACGTTTGACGATTTGCTCTATACCCTGGTTGCGCCCTTGGACAGCGAGGGCCAGGCCGCCAGCGGTGACTCGGGCGGGGCCGTATTCACTCTGGAAGGTGGTCAATGGAAGCTGGGCGGGATCATGGATCTGATTAGCGATCCGCGCAGCGGCCAGCCCTCCAACACGACCATGTTTGGCGACGGCACCTTCATGGTCGATCTGTCGCAGTATCGCAATCAAATTCTGGCGGCCACAGGCAGCGTCGCGTCGCGTCAGTTGTTTTATAAAGGCTCGACCAAGTGGAACGTCACCAACGCCAACTTGCCGGGGTTCAGCGACGACAACGCGATTGCCACCGACAAGACCGCCTACCTGCCGGGTAGCAGCACGTCGGCCTTTTCCGCCGTGTCGAGCTACACCAAGGGCATTAACGGATTGATGGTCGATCTCTACAGCCAGCATGGAACGATTACGGCGAGCGACTTCATCTTCAAGGTCGGCAATAACAACTCGCCCAGCACCTGGGGCACCGCTCCAGCCCCCACTACGGTGACCACGCGCGCCGGGGCCGGTGTCGGCGGAACGGACCGTGTGGAATTGCTGTGGGCCGACGGCGCGATCCAGAAGACCTGGCTGGAGGTGATCGTCAAGGGCAACGACACGCTGGGCGGCTCGAATGCCAACACCGGTCTGGCCGCCAGCGACGTATTCTATTTCGGCAGCGCGCCGGGCGATTCAGGAACCGGCAATACCGGCGCGTTCCAGACGACTTCGGCCGACGAAATCTACGCCCGTAATAACCCGACGAATCTGGCCAGCCCGGCCACGATCAGCAACGTCGCCGACTACAACCGCAGCGGCCAGGTGGACTCGGCCGACCAGATCTTCGCGCGCAACAACGTTACGGACATCACCAACCAGTTGAAGTTTCTGGTCGTGGGCGCCGCCGGGCCGTTTGCACCGAGCAGTTCGTCGGCGACCAGCAGCGCATCGAGCGAGGAAGGCCCAGGTGAATTGAAACTCGACGGTTATACGAGCGTGGCGACCGCGTTGGCCGGGGTCACTCTCGGTGCATTGAACTCAAGTGCGTCCACCGCTACCCTGTGGACTGCTGCTCCTGGGGCATCAGGCGATCCGGCGCCAAACTCAGTGGCCACCTACTGGCAGCTTTTCGACACGCAAGGACATTCGATTGACCTCGGTGCCCCAAGCGCCAGCGACGCAACCGAGCCATGGATGATTGACGATGCGTTGCTCGATAAACTTGTTGGATCGCTGGACCGCTGAGCGCGATACGCCGGAACTTGGGGAAACTCCTTGCTTCGGCAGCATCTAGCGAGGTCCAGAGGCAGGAGATTCGTCCAGGCGGCACCCCTGTAACAATAAAGCCGGGAATAAATTGATATTTCTGGACGATGTGAACAGAATAAGGGTTCCCCTGAATCGCAGCCACATCCACCGATCGGGCGCACCGGAACACCCTGATAGTGAATCGTAGTCCTCAATACAGCCGCAGTTTGCGCACACAGCGGCGGCGTGTGCGCCAGGCTGGAGGCAGGGGAGCCGGGGGGAACCGGCGCCTATCGCTCGATCGTCTCGAAGACCGCTGGCTTCTCTCGGCTAGTAGTACCGAGACCGTTGTGCACGACCTGTTGTCGGTCGCCGTGGTCCGGCGGAGTTTCGTCTACAACAATTCGATATTCGATGGCAACGACGCGGCGCCTGGTGCCAGCGACGATGCTGCCGTTCCACTGGACAAAACGGCGCTTTTGCCTGGCGGAGTAGCCGGCATGGCCAACTACACAAGTTATAGCCGTGGCATCAACGGCGTAATGATTGACATCGCCGGGATGCCGACCACGAACCTGACGGCGGCAGACTTTGGATTTCGTGTTGGCAACAGCAACGATCTGGCGACCTGGACGGTCGGGCCATCGCCCACAGCCATTCTCGTACGACCCGGCGCCGGCATCCAGGGTTCGGCGCGGGTCGAGATCGTGTGGCCCGACAATGCCATTCGCAAGCTGTGGCTGCAAGTCACCGTCAAGGCCACTCCGTTGACCGGGCTGACCGCTGACGACGTGTTCTACTTTGGCAATGCCGTCGGCGAATCCAACAACATCCTGACCGACGCTATCGTCAATGCCGCCGACGAACAAGGCGCGCAAAACAACCCGCAAGCGCTCGCGGCGATCACGAACGTCTACGATTTTAACCGCGACGGCAACGTCAACGGGGCAGACGAGTTCATCGCTGGGGCCAATGCCACCACTCCCGCCACGGCCTTGGAGCTGATTGCCCCAGTGACCGTGCAGGAACCGCGCGAACAGAGGCCACCGCTGGCGCTATTTAATCCGGGTGACGGCGGATATCCGTTGTTCAATATCCCGGCCGTGGTTACGACCAACGCCGGCACTGTTCTGGCTTTCGCTGAGGCGCGGATGCAGACGGCCGACAATTCGAGCGCCGCCATCGTCATGCGGCGCAGCACCGACGGCGGCATCACCTGGGCGCCGTTGACAACCGTCACCAGCGTGACGCCAAACTTGGGCACGTGGGTTGGCAATCCGACACCCGTCGTCGAGAGCACGACGGGAAAGGTCTTCCTGCTATTCGTTCGCAATCAAGCTGACGTGTTCGTGACCGACAGCACGGATGACGGTTTGTCGTGGTCCGCGCCCAGCGATATCACTTCCAGCGTCAAGGTAACCGCCGCGGGCAACCCTGGCCCTCCCGGCACGTATGACAACACGCCGTGGGGCTTCTATGCCACGGGGCCCGGACACGCGATCCAGCTTGCACAGGGCCCAAACGCCGGGCGGCTGTTGATTCCGGCCTATCACCGGCTGACCGCCGACACAAGTGGCACGTCGTGGTCGCACGTGATTTACTCCGACGACGCGGGACAGTCGTGGCACTTGGGCGGCGGGTTGCTGCCAAATGCCGACTACTCTCCTGCACCCACCGATGGCTCCAATGAAAATACGTTGGTCGAGCTGACCGACGGCACCATCTACATGAGCTATCGCCGGCAGAACATATTCAGTGCGTATCGCTACGAGTCGCGAAGTCACGATGGCGGAATGACCTGGGACACGCCAGGGATCGCCAACATCATCAGCGGCAAGGTCGAAGGCAGCCTGTTGCGGCTCAACAACAATGCGATTCTGTTTTCATCACCTTCGAGCACCGTTGGCACGCGCATCGAGATGACTCTGTCGTTCAGTTCCAACGAGGCTCAGGGCTGGGTCCCAATCAAAGTTCCGTATTTCGGTCCTTCGGGATATTCGGACATGACCGTTATCGGGCCCGATACGCTGTTGCTGATCTTCGGGCAAGGGGACGAGACTGGGGCGCTCGTTTCCGGCCAGAGCCCCACCTTGGCCGGAACGACATCATTCAGCCGCATCGCGGCCTACCGCATCAATTTGCGCTGGCTGCAAAGCACGGATCCCTATCAATTCGAGTGGCATTTCAACGAACAGGCCCCGGGAACCGCAGCCAATACGAATGGACCGGCGATTCAGGACTTCGGACCCTGGTCATCGCAGGCCTGGGCCTACGTGACGGCGCCCGACCCAGCGCCGCAATACGTTGCAGGTGCCTCCGGCGACGTT
>CAZUPX010000267.1:0-1573 GCA_964622155.1 uncultured Planctomycetaceae bacterium
AGAACGTGAAAACACCGCGGCAGGTTACTCGTGAGCAGGAGATTGGGGCCGTTGAACCGCGCGCGTCGCAGCCACAGATTCTGATGTGTCCGCCGACTTTCTATGGGATCGAATACGAGATCAATCCCTGGATGAGCCGCCAGAAGCAGGCCGACCACGAGCAGGCGATCGCGCAATGGAATGCGCTGCGCGAGATGCTCGAAAACGCCGGCGCGCAAACGCGTTTGCTCGACCCGGTCACGGGCTTGCCAGACATGGTGTTTACAGCCAATGCGGCCCTTGTGTATCGGCGCCGCGCCGTGATGGCGCGATTTCGATTTCCGCAGCGTCAAGGAGAAACGAGCCACGATGAGGCCTGGCTGCGGGCCGCCGGATTTAAGATCGAACATCTGCCCCAGAGTGTCTTCTTCGAAGGTGCCGGCGACGCGCTGTTCTGCGGCGACACGCTGTTTGCCGGCTACCGGATTCGCAGCGACGTCCATGGTCACCAGCAAATCGGTGGAATGTTCTCCTGCCGAGTCATTCCGGTCGAACTTGTCGATCCCTATTACTACCACCTCGACACATGCTTCTGCCCGCTAGCGCCGGGGCTGGCGATTTACTTTCCGGCCGCCTTCGACGATTACGGACGCCGGGCCATGGAAGAGACAGTCGACGAGCTGATCGAGGTCGACACCGACGAGGCGGCGCGATTTGCTTGCAATGCTGTCGTCGTTGGCCGCGCGGTCATTACCAACACCGGCTGCCCGAAATTGCACCAGGCGCTGGCGGCCCGTGGCTTTCATCCGCGCGAGACTCCGCTCGACGAATTCGTCAAGGCAGGCGGCAGCGCCAAGTGCCTGACGCTGCGCCTCGACGGCGAGGAAGCCGCCGGTTGGAAGTGCGCCTGAAATCCAGCTCGCTATTGGGTCGTGATCATCATCGTGTTGTTGTCGGCCACGCGGAATAGCGGCTGGTAGCGGTTGTAACAGGCGTTGGGCACTTTGCAGCCGGGGAACCAGGCCAGACTGATCAAGAGTCCCCAGCTCTCGCGAATCGATGAGGGCACCGTCGAATCGGAGCGCGGCCAGAGATAGTTGTAGCCCGCTTGCAGGGCCCATCTCTCGGACAGCATGGCAGTCGCCTCGCTGCCGAACAAGACATCGGCTTGGTCGCTCAAGCCGATCCAGCATCGAGCTGTCGAGCCATTCGAGAAGCGCCGGCGGTAGAACGCGTTGAGCTGGTCGGTCGTTTGCCAGGTGATGTTGGACACGCCCAACAGCGCCGGCGCCGTTTGATTGTCGTTGAGCACGTGGACGCCCGCCCACAGGCCGACTTCGTTACCGCACTCCCAAATGTAGCTCGCCTCTCCTCGAACTTGCATCAAGTTCATAGGGACGTAGAACTCGTCGTGCAAGTAGTCGAGCACGGCGCCGCCTTGCAGGCCCATCGGGCAACAGGGCCGATGGAACAAGCCGCCCGTGACAAAGTACTGATAGCGGCGGCGATCGTTGACGATTCCCCCGCCCCCTTCGAAATCGCTGATGGCAAAGATGGACCCCAACTGCAGACCAATTCCCGCTTGCTCCATGAC
>CAZUPX010000268.1:0-2583 GCA_964622155.1 uncultured Planctomycetaceae bacterium
GTCCGAATGGGACATTTCCACACCCACGCAGAGGAGCCGAACGATGAATGGGAACAACGACGACCGAATGAGCGGGGCGGTAGACCATGAGGCTTTCGAGAAGGTGATCCGCGACAACCTTTCGCCAGAGGGCGTGGCCACGATCATCGCCTTCCTGCAACCGGCCGCGTTCTACAAGCCAGCCAACGAAGACGCGCTCAACGGGTTGCGGCAGGCGGAATGGCTGGCCGACACGCTCACCGACATGTTGGGGGTCGACGAGGTCAACCGCCTGATGGAAGAGCTCGGGCTGTAAGCCGAAACGCCCTGCGGGGCGTCGTTCGCGGGTGGTTCCGCGAGCCTGATGATGGAAGCCAACCCATCGCACCCGCTTTCGAGGCGATGAGACATGGCTACGAAGCAGACAACTAAGAAGCCCGTTGCCAAAGCATCGAAGGCCAAGCGCACCAAGTCCGCACCCGCCAAGAAGGCCAAGGCCGCAAGCGACAAGCCGAAGAAGCTCAGCGCGCTGGACGCCGCCGCGCAGGTCCTGGCCGCATCGAAGGAGCCGATGAACGCCAAGCAGATGATCGACGCGATGGCGGCGAAGGGTTTGTGGACGAGCCCGGGCGGCAAGACGCCGCATGCAACTTTGTATTCCGCAATACTCAGGGAGGTAGGCACCAAGGGCAAAGAGGCGCGATTCAAGAAAACCGATCGCGGCCACTTCGCCGCTAACGGCTAGGCCCCGCCCGGGGTCCCGCCCCAACGCCCCACGTCGCAAACGTCGGGGCGTTTTCTTGTTGGTGGCGTCCGTGGCCAAGGCGGGCCACCGGCCGCGACACGGGCCAAACGTCGCGTTCACGTGGCGGCCTCTCAAAGGTCGTGCCCCTGCTAGAGAAAGAACGGAGAAAAGAGAGAGACTTCTTGTTGTCATTGCCCTACCCGCGCGCACTGTTCCTGGTCCTCGTGTTCGTGAGGCCCGGCGCATCAACTGCAAAAAGCGCAATAAGCCCTTCATGACGATCTCCACACCCGCTCGGCCTTCAACGCCCGTCGCTTCCGCTTGTAACCGACGGCCAATTTGATTGTGCATGGCTTGCACGTGCCCATGACGCCGTTTCGCCGGGGGTACTGGTAGTACTCGGTAACTGGCTTGAACTCGCAGCACCTGCGGCATCGCTTCCACCAGACGCCGTCTCGCAGGAGGCAGCCGCTGTGGATGCGCTTGTGCTCGAGCCGCGTGACCAACTGCAAGTTTTCGATGCGGTTGTCGAGCTTGTCGCCGTTGACGTGGTGCAATTCCTTGTCGGGCGGGACTGAACCATAATGCCGTTCCCACACCAGGACGTGTTCCATCCGAAGCCGGCGCTCACCCCGTACTCTGAGTCGACGATAGCCGAACTTCGTGATGTATCCTCTCGTCATCGCATGTTCTCCTCGCGCGGCTTCATGGGGATCGGCGACTCACCAGTACGTTCCAGCACGGCCGACTTACCGCTGAAGCGCTGGAAGCGGTCGCAGATGACATCGCAATAGAGTGGGTCGAGCTCCATTAGAAACGCATGCCGGTTAATTTGCTCGGCGGCGATGAGCGTCGAGCCGCTACCGCCAAACAGATCGAGGACGTTTTCGCCCTGGCGCGACGAGTAGCGCATGGCGCGCGCAGCGAGCTCCGCAGGCTTGGCCGTCAAATGCTCCATGCTCTGCGGATTGATCTTCTTGACGCTCCACACGTCGACCGCATTGGTCGGGCCCAACCACTGGTGTGCCGCGCCTTCGCGCCAACCATAGAAACACCACTCATGGTTTCCCATGAAGTCCTTGCGCGTGAGCACGGGGTGTTCCTTGACCCAGATGATCGCCTGCGAGAAGTAGAGCTCGCACTCCTTCAGCACCGGCGGGTAGTTGCCGCAGTTCGCATAGCCGCCCCAAATGTAGAACCCACGGCCCGGCTCGAGCACGCGGGCGATGTTGCCGAACCATGCTTGGAGCAAGTCATCGAACGCGGCGTCCGAAACGAAGTCGTTAGCAAGCGGCCGGTCCTTGGCTCGCAGCTGCTTGTTCGTGGGCTTGGCCTTCTCTGGGTGGCGGGCCAGATCGAGCGACTGGTGATGCTTAGGCCCGCTGAACGAGCTTAGGCCGGCCGCGATCGCGTTGTTGCTTCGCGGCTCGACCTTCACGTTGTACGGCGGGTCGGTGTTGACCAGGTGAATCGTCGCGCCGTCCAGCAGACGATCCACGTCTTCCGGCTTGCTCGAGTCGCCGCACAGCAGGCGGTGGTCGCCCAAGATCCAGAGGTCGCCTGGCTTTGTCGTTGCTTCATCGGGCGGCAGGGGCACCTCGTCCTCAACGATTTCGCCGTCGTCACCATTCAGCCCGGCCTCCGCAGCCAGTTCCGCGAGCATGTGTTGGAGCGCCTCGCTATCGGTATCGATCTGACGCAACAGCTCGTCGAGCTTGGCTGGGTCCGACTCGGCCATTGCGGCCAGGGGATCGACGGTCGCCAGAAGCTTCGCCGCCTCCTTGTCGTCGACATCGAGCACCAGCACCGGCCACTCGCTGTCCGGGGCCACGTCGGCGCGCAGGTGCCCGTCGATGAGT
>CAZUPX010000269.1:0-7286 GCA_964622155.1 uncultured Planctomycetaceae bacterium
TGCTCGCCGACGCCGACTTGCAGATTTATCCGGATAATCAGACGCTTTCCTGGAGTGATTCGCGGCCATTGTTGGAGGCAATCTGGGGCACGGCGCGGCGACTGGGCGTCACCGAGTTCAGGCTCGATCGCAGCTACAACGTGCTCGACGATCACGTGAAGCTTCACGACATCGCCAAGATTCCCAGTTGCGATATCATCGACTTCAATTACAGCGCTTGGCACACGCAGGCCGATACACCCGAGAACTGCTCAGCTTTGTCAATGGCCAAGGTTGGCTGGGTCGTGCAAGAGTGGCTCAAGCAGGCGGTCGGTCCCGTCGAAGAGCGGTAGCGAGAAACAGGTCGACATGACTCTGTTGGACACTTTTTCCGCCTGCCTGGCCTTCGGTCCGCTGGGGATTTACCTGTTCGTCGTGGGTTTAATCAACCTCGGCCCGCGGCCAGTCGTCGTGACGGGGACTCGCGAGACGTTGGCTCTGGGGCTGGCCGTGGCCGGGCTGGTGATCGTCGGGCCGATGCAGCTATTCATGCCGCAGGACGCCGCGACTCGATTCGGTTGGGCCGTGTGGGTCTTGTTGGTGCTGTTTTACGCGCTGTGCCTGACACTGGCAGTCATGCTCAGCCGGCCGCGACTGATCGTGTACAACATTTCGCTCGACGCGCTTCGTCCGAAGTTATTCGAGGCCGCCCAACGGCTCGACCACGACGCGACGGCCTCCGGCGCGGCTCTGAGCATGCCGCAAATGCGCGTGCAACTGCAACTTGAGCACTACCCGCCGATGCACAACACGTCGCTCGTGGCGACGCCCGGCGCGCAAAGCGCGAGCGGCTGGCGGCAATTCGAAAACGCGCTGCGCCGCGCGCTGCGAGACGTGCCGGCGACTCCAGGGATGCGGGGGCTGCTGCTCTTGTTGCTGGGCACCGCCATCTTGACCACGCTATGGCTCGTGATTTCGGAAAACCCACAAGCAATCGCTCACGGGATCAATCGGCTGCTGCATCCGTAACGCTTGTTGGCCGGCTACTTCTTTGGAGCTTTTGTGTCGCGCTTGCCGGTCATTTCGAGCCACGTTGAAAGTGCGACCGCCAGTTGCGGAACTGCGGAGGGGTGTTCCTCGAGCGTCGGCCCGGCCACGCGCAGACATTTCTCAGCCCGGGCGACGTAGTCGGGTTTGTCGAGCGCCGTGGCCAGGTATAAGAGATTGGCGGCCGACACCGAATTGCCCGAGGGGGTGACAGTATCAGTGGGCACTTTGCTGCGAGCTAGCAACGTCTCGTGCTCGGTGGACGTGTAAAAGAATCCACCCACCCGCTCGTCCCAGAATAGCGACAACTGATCGTCCGTCAGTTGGCCAGCGGCCTTCAACCACCGCTCGTCGTGCGTCGAGCGATGCAGGGCGATGAGCCCGTCGATAAAGAACGCGTAATCATCGAGATACCCCAGCAGTTTGGCCTGTCCGCCGGCATAGCTACGTTGCAAGCGGCCGTTTGGATCGCGCATCTTTGTGAGCACGAAGTCGGCTGCCCTGGTCGCCGCTTGGGTGTAGTTGTCGTTCTTGAAAACCGCTCCGGCATCGGCCAGTCCGCGGATCATCAGCCCGTTCCAGCCGCACAGAATCTTCGTGTCCGTGAGCGGACGCGGGCGCTTGGCTCGTTCGGTCAGCAGTTTCCGGCGAATCGGTTGAAGTCGCGCGTCGAGCGCCGCTTCGTCGAGCTTGCGCTGTTTGGCCTCGTCGGCCAGCGAACGTGACAGTTGCGGGACGTAATGCGTCTCGAAGTTCGGCTTTCCGGCGACACCGTACACGCCGGCCCACAAGTCGAACTCGTCGGGCATGAGAATCTTCTTAAATTCATCCCGATCCCAGACATAGTACCGGCCCTCTTCGGCTTGCGTTTCGGCGTCGAGGGCCGCGTAGAAACCGCCGGACGCGTCTGTCATCTCACGCGACACGAACTCGATCGTTTCGTCGACTGCCCGCTTGAAGTCCTCGCGCGGCCATAACTGATAGGCCTGGCTAAAGACCGTAACAAGTTGGCCGTTGTCGTAAAGCATTTTTTCGAAGTGCGGCACGCGCCAAAATCGGTCGGTGCTGTAACGGTGAAATCCACCGCCGACGTGGTCGCGGATGCCGCCTTGCGAGATTTTCTCGAGCGTGTGGATGAGCATCTTCTTGGCCGTTACGCTCTGCTGTCGCCGAGCCATGTCGAGCAGATAGATCAGGTTGGGCGGCTCGGGGAACTTCGACTGCCTCGCATTGGCCGGATCGAAGCCGAAGCCGCCGTACTGCTCGTCGTACTGATCGACCAGGGCCCGCAGCACACTGTCGACAATGGTGGCGTCGAGTTTGACAACCTTGAGGATGGGTCTCTGCTTTAAGCTCTCGGCCACATAGTCAGCCAGGGCATCGCCCGCTTTCTGCCATTTTTCACTATCCTTGGTCCAGGCGTCGGTCACGGTTCCCAACACCGTCAGGAATCCGGCGCGGCCGTCTTTGTCGCGGGGTGGAAAGTAGGTTCCGCCCACCAGCGGCTTCGCGTCGGGCGTCAGAAACATCGATAGCGGCCAGCCGCCCCCTTGTTTCGAGCCCACCAGTTGCAGGTAGACGTGCAGGGCCTGCATGTAGATTTCATCGATGTCGGGCCGTTCCTCGCGGTCGACCTTGATGCACACGAAGTTCTTGCTCAATGCCGCCGCGATCTCTTCATCCATGAAGCTCTCGCGTTCCATCACATGGCACCAGTAGCAGCTCGAATAGCCGACCGACAGAAAGATCGGCTTCTTCTCGGCACGCGCCTTGGCCAGCGCCTCTTCGCCCCACGGATACCAGTCGACCGGATTGTGCGCGTGCAGCAGCAGGTAAGGGCTCGACTCCTTGGCCAGCCGGTTGGTGTGTTTGGCAGGCTTGCCAACCTCGGCCTTCGCCGGCTCATCGGCCTGCGCAGCCGGTTCAGCCGCAATCAGCATCAACAGCACGAGCACAAGTCTCGACAACCAGCGCATTCGGCAGTCTCCAGGATGACGGTTGTCCGAGTGCCACTGCTGAACTTCGGCGAGGCTCCGATTTCCGGACAACCACAGGAGTTCTCGATGCCAACTACTCCTTGAGCACGCGTTCATGGCTCGTCGGGCGGACAGTTCAGTCCGTCCATGATACCGGTCAGAGGCGAGGCGACGGTTGGGCCGCTCGATTCCCATGCGGCGGCTTGTTCGGCCTGGGGGGTTTGGTATACGGCCCGTAAGGTCACCGGCCCAACGTTCAACAGGTCGCCCGGCTTCAGGGGCATGGCCGTGTCGACGATCCGCGCGTCGCACACGAACGTACCGTGCATGGAGCCGAGGTCGCGGACCATCAGCACGCCGTTGGTCTCGAACACCTCGCAATGCTGCCGGCTGACCAGCGGATGAGCCAGGCGCACGTCGCACGTGCGGCTGCGTCCGATGATGGTCGGCCCATGCAGATCGTACTGCCGGACCTGGGCATCGCCCCCCACAACAACCAGCTTTGCTTCCACTTACACGCTCCGCTCGTGAAATCTTCGATAATCAAGCCCCGCGAAACCACGTCGCGTCAACGACTCATTATATCTGCCGCATCGCCCTGACCCAACGTGGTAAGCGCCTACTATCTACGTTCCGGGGTGCGACTGCTGGCTTGTTCGGCAGTGTGCCTTCGATACGTGGTGCGTAGCCCGGCCGACCTGTGTACTGATACAATGGGGAGTCGCCTTGATGCTGGTCGCTTTCTCGCGGCAGGTGCGCACTGGTTCAACCTAATGTCGATTTCCCAAGCCAATTTCGATACCGGACTGCCGATCATCTCGGCATCGCTGGGGCCTGCGCCCGCCGCGCGTCCCAGTCCGACGGCGCCGCTGCCGATGTCGCGCGCCGAGATGATCGCACGTGGCTGGGACGAGGTCGACGTCGTGTTCGTAACCGGCGACGCGTACGTCGATCATCCGAGCTTCGCCATGGCCCTGTTGGGCCGCTTGCTGGAGAGTGAGGGTTTTCGCGTGGCGATTGTGAGTCAGCCCGACTGGCACAACTGTCACGCGTGGCGAGCGTTCGGACGGCCGCGGCTGTTCTTCGCCATCAGCGCCGGCAACATGGACTCGATGATCAATCACTACACGGCCAATCGCAAGGTGCGCAATGACGACGCGTACAGTCCCGGTGGCCGCATCGGCCGCCGACCCGACCGTGCGACGTTGGCCTACTGTCAGCGGGCCCGCGAGGCATATCGCGGTGTTCCGGTGATCGCCGGCGGCGTCGAGGCCAGCCTTCGACGTCTGGCGCATTATGACTATTGGAGCGACAAGGTCCGCCGCTCCATCATCCTCGATTGCAAAGCCGACCTGCTGGTCTACGGCATGGGCGAACGGGGGATTGTCGAGATCGCCAATCGGCTTCACGCCGGCGAGACAGTCCGCGACGTGCGAGACATGCGAGGCGTCGTCTATCGCCTCGGCGCCAGCGAATCGCCGCCGAACGAAGGCACGATCAAACTGCCCAGCTATGAAGAGGTCGCCGCCGACAAGTGGGCCTTTGCCGAGATGACCAAGGTCTCACACAACGAGACGAACCCGTACAACGCAAAGCGGCTCGTCCAATACCACGATCGCGAGTGCATCGTCGCCAATCCGCCAGCCATCCCGCTCGCGCAAGCGGAGATGGATCGCGTGTATGCGTTGCCCTTCACGCGAAAGCCGCATCCCAGCTACGGGCACGAATCGATCCCGGCCTACGAGGTTGTGAAAGACTCTGTGCAGATCATGCGAGGGTGCTTCGGCGGCTGCACATTCTGCTCGATCACGGCCCACGAGGGTCGCATCATTCAGAGCCGCAGCCAGGAGTCGATCCTGGCCGAGATTCGTCAGATGGCCGCCGACCCAGAGTTCAAAGGAGTGGTCAGCGATATCGGGGGCCCAACGGCCAACATGTACCAGATGCGCTGCAGCCGGCCCGAGGTCGAAGCCAAGTGCCGGCGGCTGAGCTGCGTTCATCCCACGATCTGCAAGCTGCTGGGCACCAATCACGGCCCGCTGGTCGAGTTGATGAAGGCCGCCCGCGAGGAGCCCGGCGTCCGCCAAGTGCTCGTGGCTTCCGGCATTCGCATGGACCTGGCGCGCCGCAGCCCCGAGTACATGCGCGAACTGACGGCCCATCACGTCGGCGGTCATCTGAAGATCGCGCCAGAGCACACCGACCCGAGCGTGTTGGCCTTGATGAAGAAACCAGGCATCGAGGATTTTGAAGAGTTCGACCGTGAGTTTCAGAAGCATTCGAAGCAGGCCGGCAAGAAACAGTTCGTCGTGCCGTACTTTATCGCCAGCCATCCGGGCAGCACGCTGGAGGCGATGATCGAGCTGGCCCTGTTTCTGAAGCGAAATCATTACAAGCCCGACCAGGTGCAGGACTTCATTCCCAGCCCGTTCGACATCGCGGCTTGCATGTATTACACGGGTCTCGACCCGTTCACGAAAAAGCCGGTGCACATTGCCAAGCACCTGCGAGACCGGATGTTGCAGCGGGCGTTGTTGCAGTTTTTCAAGCCGGAGAACTATTTCGAAGTCCGTCGCGCTCTGGAGCAGGCCGGACGGCAAGACCTGATCGGCAACGGCTGCGATTGCCTGATTCCGTCGCAACCGCCCAAGGCGGCGCTAGATCGCCGGCGCCGCCGGGCCAACGTGACGCTGGGCGATCAGATCGAAGGCGATCACATCCGCGCCAAGCCCGGCCGCGGGTATCGCCCGCAACGAAAAACCGCGGTCAAGCGCGATCGGCGAAGGTAGTCTACTGTTTCTCGTAACCTGTCCCCTCTCTTCCATGTTCTCTCCCGACCAATACCAACTGCTCGACTTCGGCTCCGGCCGCAAGCTGGAGCGCTTCGGCGCGTACGTCGTCGATCGGCCGGCCTCCGCGGCGGCCGGATCGGCGCGGCGCGATCCGGAAGCGTGGGCCGCGGCCGACGTCAGCTATCAGCGCGGCGACGACGGGCAGGGTCGATGGGTCTTCAATCGCCCGCTGGCGCCGGCGTGGACCGTGCGCTGCGGCCAGTTGGTGTTCGATCTGAAGTTCAGCCGCTTCGGCCAGGTCGGCTTGTTTCCCGAACAGGCAGGCAGTTGGCGCTGGATTGCCGAGCAATTGTGTGCCGCCGGTACTCCGTGCAAGGTCCTGAACCTTTTTGCTTACACCGGCGGCAGCACACTGGCTGCGGCGGGCGTGGGCGCCGAGGTGACGCACGTCGACGCGGCCTCGAGCGCCGTGGCCTGGGCCAGGCGCAATGCCGAAGTATCACGCCTGGCCGATGCGCCGATCCGATGGATCACCGAGGACGTCCTGAAGTTCGCGCGCCGCGAGCTCAAACGAGGACAGTACTACGACGCCGTGATCCTCGATCCGCCCAGCTACGGACACGGACCCGGCGGAGAGACCTGGAAGCTCGCCGATCAACTCGGCGAACTATTGGACGTGTGCGGCGAGCTGACCGACCCTGACCGGCTCTTCATGATCTTGACTTGTCACTCGGGCGAGCTGGCCAAGGCCAGCGGCCTTTTGAAAGCCGTGCTCACTCAGGCGCCGCGACTGCGCGACGGCGGGACCATGCAAGCGGCTGATCTGTTTCTCACTTCCGCCGCCGGCGGGCGATTGCACTGCGGGGCCGCGGTGCGCTGGACGTCGAGTGCATCCAGCACCAACCCGACGCCACAGAACCGACCTGGCACGCGTGCCCACCGCGAACCATGACCGCCAAATCCATCACGAGCGCCCACAACCAGCGCGTCAAGGACGCAGTCAAGCTGCGCGACCGACGCCAGCGCAGCCGGCAGGGACGGATTGTGATCGATGGGTCGCGCGAGATTTTGCAAGCTTTCGAGTCCGGCCTGCGCTTCGTCGAGGCTTTCGTTTGTGAGCCATTGTGTACGACCGGCGAGAGTCGCCAGCTCGTCGAACGCTTGGAGCAGTCGGACGTCACGCTGTGGCAAGTCACACCCGAGGTGTTCGAAAAGCTGGCCTTCGGCCAGCGGCACGAAGGAGTCGTCGTCGTGTCGGAGACGCCGCATACCACGCTGGCCGACATAGATGTGCCCGCGGAGAGTCTTGTGACGGTGCTGGTGGGCCTTGAAAAGCCGGGCAATGTCGGAGCCGCGCTGCGCACCGCCGATGCCGCCGGCATACAGGCTGTCATCGTCGCCGACGCCGGCACCGATCTCTACAACCCTAACTGCATCCGCGCCAGCCTGGGCACCGTCTTCACGCAGCAGGTCTGCCAATGCACAAGCCGCG